>JAFDFT010000148.1 GCA_019309685.1 Deltaproteobacteria bacterium | reverse complement strand
ATACGAGAAATACATTCTTGATAATAACAGGACGAATATTGTTTTTGGTATATAGCATAGAAACATCATTTTTTTATCCCATTTTTTCCGCAACATAAGAAATAAGCTGACCCTTATTAGTAAAAGCAAAGATGGAGATGTCACGGCTGGGATGGCGCCGCGCTTCGGGTATAAACCGATCCGCGGATCGTCCTCTAGAGGCGGCACAAGGGCGTTGATAACATTAATCTCAGAAATGAAAAAATCTGAAGAGAAATGTTTTTGTTTTACCGCCATTGATGGATCTCGAAAACCACCCAGAAAAGTTGAAACAGGAATGATTTTTCTGGCACAAAAAACAAGGGCATTGGTTGTGCCGGTTTCCTTTTCAGGAAAACGGCTGATCACATTTCATAAAGCATGGGATAAGACGATTCTTCCCATGCCCTTTAGTAAAATTTTAATAGATTTCGCTCAACCGATCGAAGTTTCTTCTAAAGTTTCTGAAGATGAAATGGAGTGGATAAGGCAGGAAGTGGAAGATGTGCTGAATGAGCTAACGGACAGGGTGGATGACATATGCGGATATAAATGTTCTAGGTTTACTTCAGGATAAACAACTTCAATTTACAATATTGACAGAGTCAAAATATAAAAGATAGGAGGTGTAAATGAGAAGACTGCCTGCTTTTTTACTTCTTGGTTTTGCTTTATTTATCGGATGTTCCCCGAAGATTATCAGTATTGTTGATTCAGCAAATGTTCCATTTGCGACAATAGAAGCGGAGCCGTATACCATCTTGCCATACAAGATCGGTGTTGTTTTTGATGAGACGTTTACATCCAAAATTGCCAGAGCTTCTGACACCTACAGGGGTAAGGAATATATTTTTGAGGCAAGACTGGGGGAGGATATGGGCCAAACCCTGCCGGTATTTCTCAGAAAAAATTTCAGGGAAGTCACAGTCTTAAATCACCTTCATGATGCGGGCCCTGGCGTTGATTATGTTCTTGTTCCGGATATCAGCCGGTCAAAGGCCAACGTCGTGGTGCGTATGAGTCCAGTGCCGATCTATGAATTGACAGTTTCTTTAAAGGTCAACGTTTTTAGAAACGGACATCCATTAAAGTATTTTAACATTATCGAAACAAAAGGTATGGAAGTTCCTCGATCCAACAAGGAGAAAGAAAAACGGCAAGAGCTGGTACAGAAGGGGTATGATAAATTAATGACTCGTATTTATACGAGCCTCGGCAAAGCGCTAAGGCGGTTATAGTGCGTTTTATCTGAATTCTTCTATTATACTTTTTAAAGTGATTACACGCAAAAAACATTTTACTATTTACGTGCAATCACTTTTAGGTGCAATCATCGGAAAGACTTTCAGGTTAAATATCCAATCAGCCTTATTATTGTTCCGACGTTATCATCGTCGATTCTTTCAGGACAAATGAGAGGACGATATTTATCAGCATCAGCCCTATCATCACAATAAGAAACGGCGTCATTGATCCGGATGCTGTCCTGAACATGTCCATCGCAAAAATAAAGATTATCCCTGAAATCTGCCCTGCCAGCATCAACAATCCTTGCGAGGTTGCCTCAGGAGCCGGATAACTTACTTCCGCACTGTATTGAAACGCGATTGGCGCGACACTCATAAAGAAGAACCCAAAGAAAAATCCCGATACCAGAAGCAGCCAGAAAGAGGTTACAAAGGTCATCCCTACGAGTCCGGGTGTGCAGACTAATACGCAAAGAATAATCAAGGGCTTTCTTTTGCGGAGCTTGTCTGAAAGAACAGGTATGATCAGACACCCCACAATGCCGCCTAACATGAGAATGCCGCCCAGGGTACCGGCCTGAACAATACTGAATCCACGGGGAGCAACTATCTGTTCGATCCAGGTGGTTACCGCGTTGAATATTCCCAGTCCGATGAAAAAGATAGTAATAAGAATGATCATGTCACGCTGTTTAAAAATATGCTTCAAGCCGTCGAAAACGAGGGTCCGTTCCGTATCAACTTCAGCGGGAGGTGTGGGCGGAGCTGCTTTAACAAAAATTAAAAAGAGGACTGCACAGATCACAGTAATAATGCCGTACACATTGAGCATGCCGGGTATCCCGAATTTAATTACAAGAAACGGTGTGACTGCCATACCCACGACGATGCCGGCGAATTGGGCCATAACAGCCAGCCCGCCGGCTGTGGCCCTTTCATCTAACGGGAACCACTTGGCGCACAAGGCTGTAATGGAGTTGAGAATAAACGGCTGGGCGATGCCAAGGCCGATCATTGCAATCATTACCATTTTGTAATTGTCACCAAAATATCCACGTGTAAACCCGAAAATTGCTGTAAGGATTACGCCCAATCCAACTCCTATTTTGATGCCGAACCTGTCGATCGTCCACGAGGCGGGTATTGAAACAAAGATATAAACGATCATGAAGCTCATGGCAAGAAAGCCGATCTGCAGTACTGAGACATTGTAAAACGCTGCAGCGTCTCCTGTAATAGGGGCAAAAGTAATCCACAGCATCTGCATGACTGCCTGTATAAGTGAATAAAAAAGAAGTACGATCCATCTATATCCATATACTTTGTAAGTCTGTTCGTTCATTAGCATCCTCCTTATTCTATATTGATTTGTTTTGGCCTAACTACGCGGGTATTGATTAAGATTACTATATTAAAAATTTAAGGTAACGGTTAAATAATGAGATGGAACCAATGTTTTTGACCCGTAATGATTGATCAGTAAATCAATATTATTGGCAGTCTTGCATTTCTTTTTTCAAGGAAAAGCTTGATGGGTAACATATATGGGTGCACCCTTTTTTTATAAACAAAAAAGGTTATTCGCTCTTGTATTCAGCTTTTACCTTTGTTGTAATCCCGCCTCTGGCTGTGAAATCTCCTGATACTTCTAACCATTTTGGCTCAAGCACTGAAACAAGATTGTCCAGGATTTGATTAACAACATGTTCATAAAAGATTCCAACATTTCTAAATTGGAGAAGATAAACTTTCAGTGATTTCAGCTCTATAATTTTGTTTTTTGGCTGGTATTTTATTGTTATGGTACCAAAATCAGGAAGGCCGGTCATGGGGCAAACCGATGTAAATTCAGGTTGTTCTATACATATTTCAATATCACGGACATCTTTGTATGTATATGCGATGGTTTCAAGAACGCTGGTTTTTACAATATCCAGACTTTCTATTTTATATCCTGAATTTTTTGCAGGTGATTTTTTCATGGTTTGCGTATTATTTGAGTTGATTTTCTTTTAAACAACGTATTCATAATGAATAAGAGAGATGATGTCAAACTGCCATTAATTCCAAAGGCCGATAAACGAAACTACACGGAAATGGGAAATCCTTGACATGCGGTTTAGTTTTTGTTAACAATTTAATATCATTAAATAAAAATAGTATTAATATTAGAAAAGCGAATAAAATCATCGAAGTTGACCATCAAAGGTTCCAATAATGGCTTCAGTTGACGAACAGATTCTTAGAACCACTAAAGAAATCATTGTTAAATTCATTGAATGCGGCAGGATTTCTCCTGCCGGTTTTCATGATACGTTTCGGACTGTTTACCAGACTGTTGAAGAAACAGTAAAGGGGGCAGGCAGGGCACCTGAACTGGAGGGCGAAAAGGAGAAGTGATTTTATTCAACTCTTTTTGGCAGTATGTTGAAAATGCCAACGGTTCAACCATATTTTAAATAACACTTTCAGTTTATTTATTTTATCTATCCGCTTCCCAAATTAATAATCCAAGATAACGCCAGATACTTATCTCTCCTTGACATAATACAGGTATTGGCTTAAAAGTCGACTTCCTTATGGGACTTTCTGTTTTATCCGGATGAATTAAAAATGAGTAAAATTGAAAAAATAAGAAATATCGGCATCATTGCGCATATTGACGCGGGGAAGACAACCGTCACAGAACGGGTATTGTACTACACTGGCCGCTCTCATAAAATGGGTGAGGTGCATGATGGTGAAGCTGTTATGGACTGGATGCAGGACGAAC
Source organism: Deltaproteobacteria bacterium (assembly GCA_019309685.1). GTDB lineage: Bacteria > Desulfobacterota > Desulfobacteria > Desulfobacterales > JAABPS01 > JAABPS01. The sequence goes on along the minus strand of JAFDFT010000148.1, from coordinate 4,742 downwards.
AGGAACGGGGGATAACCATCACATCCGCAGTGACTACGTGTCAGTGGAAGGACAATGAAATACATATTATCGATACACCGGGTCATGTCGATTTTACCATAGAGGTCGAAAGATCATTAAGAGTGCTTGATGGGGCTGTAGGGGTTTTTTGCGCAGTTGGCGGTGTTGAGCCGCAATCGGAAACCGTATGGCGCCAGGCCGATAAATACTTGGTGCCAAAAATTGCGTTTATAAATAAACTCGACAGAATCGGCGCTGATTTTTTCGGGGCCATTGATATGATGAAAAAGCGTTTAAACGCAAATCCCCTGGCACTGCAGCTCCCGGCAGGCTCGGAAGAAAATTTTGAAGGTATCATAGACCTGATAACTATGAAATTATTTGTGTGGGATGATGAATCACTGGGGGAAACATTTTCAACCGGTCCTATACCTGATACATATATTGATGATGCTGAAATGTATCGCGATAAGCTTATTGAGATGCTGGCAGAAAATGATGATGAAATCATGGAGGCATATCTGGCGGAAAAAGAAATTGATAACGAGCGAATTATTGCCGCTATCCGGAAAGCGACCATTAACCTGGAAGCTGTTCCGATTTTATGCGGTTCTGCACTGAAGAACAAAGGGATGCAGCCGCTTTTAGACGCGATTGTTCAGTTTCTGCCGAGCCCTATCGATATTCCGCCAATGAAAGGAATAAACCCCGATACTGAAGCACCCATAGAGTGCAAAGCGAGCGATACTGCGCCTCTTGCAGCTCTTATATTTAAAGTATCAATGATAGAAGGAAGAAAGCTTTCGTTTGTCAGAATTTATAGCGGAAAAATAAAGAGCGGCGGAGATGTATACAACCCTTCCCGTGGGGTCAAAGAAAAACTTGCACGGATACTCAGTATGCATGCGAATAAAAGAGAACGGATTGATAGCGCAGGGGCCGGAAGTATTGTAGGCGTTGTTGGATTAAAGGAGTCTTCAACAGGCGAAACTCTGTGCTCGGTTGATCATCCGGTGCTGCTTGAAAATATTGACTTTTATGAACCGGTCATATCTGTAGCTGTGGAGCCGAAAACCCATTCAGATCAGGAGCGTCTTGAACAGGTTCTTGAGAAGTTTACGGCTGAAGATCCAACCCTTCAGGTGAAAGAAGATGAAGATACCGGCCAGATGATTTTGTCCGGTATGGGAGAGCTGCATCTTGAAGTGATTATCAGCCGAATGCAGCGTGAATTCAAAACAAATGTAAATGTGGGCAAACCGCAGGTCGTTTATCGAGAGACGATAGAGAAGGCGAGCACCGGCAGAGCGGTTTTTGATAAAGAAATTGCAGGACAACGTCATTATGGAGAAGTCAATCTAATCATGAAGCCCCTGGATCGAGGAGCCGGCAACAAATTTTCGGTTGATATGAAAGATGAGGCTATCCCGGATGTTTATATTCCAGCTATTCAAAAAGGAGTCATGGAATCTCTTGAAAGTGGCACGTTGATGGGGTACCCGGTGGTAGATGTTGAGGCTATTCTCTCAGGCGGGGCGTTTAAGGAGTCGCTTGGGACGGAATTGGCGTATACGGTGAGTGCTTCCGTGGCATGCAAGGACGGCCTGGCAAATGGGAAGTCTTTTCTGCTGGATCCCATCATGAAAGTAGAAATATTTGTTCCTGAAGCCTTTATGGGAGATGTGATCGGTGATCTTAATTCCCGCGGCGGAAAGATTGAATCAGTAGAGCACAAGACAGGTTTGCAGGTAATACAGGCAGTTGTTCCGCTGTCAAATATGTTTGGTTATTCAACTTCATTGAGGTCTAGCACACAGGGAAGAGGGACGTTCTCCATGCAGTTTTCTCATTTTGATCATCTTTAGATGAGTATATTTTATTTTTTGGATTATCTCCAAAAGAGTGGATATAAAAAAAGGCTTCTAAGGATTTAGGATTCGATTGATCGAGTGAAGTGTTTAAAAGATATAAATAACTAAACGTTTAGAAATATATTTTTTTTGTATATCTTCTATAGATGAGGTATAAATATCATTCTTTATTTTCATTTTATTTACCCTCCGGGAAAGTCGATAATGCCCCATCTTCTGCGTTATCAAGGATTCGCAGTAGATTATTACGGCTTCACCCTTGATGCCTTGTCGGAGCGAAGCGTAGATCCCGTCGCCGGGGAAGCTGGAGCATCCTCAACTTTCGCTCAATTGAGGTATAAATATCATAATTTTATCTGTAACCCTGGATCGCCCGGTCAAGCTTGTCCTCCGACTTGTTCGGTGGGCCGGGTGATGACGGCTGGGTATACGGCTGATGGTTGTTACGTATATTTTTCTTTCTGGTTATCTAAAAAGCCTAAATTATCGGGGAATCCATAGAAATACATACACTTGTCTTTTGCGGATGACTGAATATTTTTATTGATTACAACAATCTTATTTAACAATATCGAAGGAAAGCTTTAAGATATAGAGAATGCCAAAAAAAACGAAAAAATATAAAAACCTTCGTGATTCGGTGTTCGATATTCAGCATTCGACATTCGTTGTTCAAAAAAGTGTCTTTTCTGTTTCGGCTTGATTTGATTATCTTACTGGATTGCGGGTGAAATTGCGGGTACGTGATCTGTTCGGCCTTATAGGTTTATTTGCTTTTTCTGGTTTTTCTTCTGCAAAATTCCGTTTCCTGCCGTCTTCTATCATCTTTTCAATTTTCTTCTTTTTCACAGGATCTTTTACATATTTTAATGCCTTCTTCAAATGAAAGATGCCATTTTTCAGATCACCTCTTTCTTTGTAATATGTCCCAAGGTGTAAATGGGCATCCCCCAGATTCCCCTGCTTGCCATAGATTTTACCGATAAAATAGAAGGCCTCAGTGTATTCCGAATTATTTTCAATGAGGTCATTAAATACGGATAAGGATTCATTCAACCTTCCAAGGGCAAGAAGTGTCCTGCCGAGGAAAAAGCGGCCTTCAGGATCATACGATGAGATGCTTTCCGCGCTTTTTAGCGATCTCAATGCTTCTTCAAAACGTCCATCAAGAAAATAAATTCTTCCAAGATCATAAAGAATAGCCGAATCAAAAATATTTTTTTCTAAAGCGATTTTCAGGTGATTAATGGCATCTTTCCGGTGGCCGACTCTTTCAAGGATCAGGCCATATTGATAATGTACCATAGGATCGCCGGGATGGTTAGTCACCTTGGCCTTAAATCTTTGCAATACTTTATTTTTATCACCGTATTTTATAAAAAGTCTTGCCTGGGCCCTTTGAAAGTCGCTTGAACTTCTTCGAATTGGTTTTTTACCCTTTTTCCCATGAACTTCAAGCCAGCTTCCAATATAAATGATACGGTCATCGATGGCGGGATGTGTTGTTAAGTATGTTGGAATCTGTTTTGGACCAAACCACTGTACTCTTTTGATTTTTTGTAAAATGGTTATTAATTCTTTTCCGTTGTATCCTGCTTTTTTTAAATATTTCAAACCAATTTCGTCAGCCTGCATTTCATCCTCGCGGCTATATGCCAGCGCGGCGGAATGTCCTGCCGCCTGTGATCCCACCATAACCGCCTGTGCGGCTTCGCCGGCTCCGGCGATTCCAAGTAATATGCCGGCCGCTATCCCTGCTAAAGATAAAGCGCTTATTTTTTTTGATCTTTCTATCCTTTTAGAAATGTGGCGGCAAACCACATGAGATATTTCATGTCCGATTATTCCCGCAAGCTCCTCCTCGTTATCCATTGCCTCAATTAAGCCGCTGAATATGAAGATATGACCGGCGGGCCCGGCAAACGCATTATATGCGTCTTCCTTTATGACATAAAAATGATATTTGAAGGGCTGGGGGGGCAGTGTTGCAACAATTCTGTTTCCAATATTGTTAATATACTTAACGATCAGCGGGTCGTCTATGATCTCAAAACGTTTAAAAACGGCCTTCAAAAATTCTTCAGATAGCTCCTGTTCCTTTTTTGCTGAAATGCCTTCAGCCAGTCCCGGTAATAGTATGCTGAAAAAGAAAATGAAAAAAGAGAATAAGGAAATTTGCTTTATAAAAGGTCTTAAAAACATGCTTTATATTCCCTTCCCGGTTGGCGAAGACACGCTAAAAATTTCTGAAATAATCCATGTGAGGACTCAATTTTTTACTTCTTAAATTTTTTCTATTTATGGATCGGTACTAATTAGTAAACATAGTATGAACAGAAACAGTATAGTATGTTTAAATGTTTAAAATCAATAAGTAAAATTCATGCTAATTGCCAGTCGGTCCGACTGCTGAATTTATGTTCTTATATTAGCCAACCAAAAAGGTGGCGTGGGAAAAACAACGACCGCCATAAACCTGTCAGCATCGCTGGCTGTTTCAGAGAAAAAGACACTTCTGGTGGATTGCGATCCGCAGGCAAACGCTACCACCGGAGTAGGACTCGATAAAGCCGGTATTCATCGAACACTTTACCATGGTCTCATAGGAGAAGTGGTAGCAGGTGATATTATAGTTGATAGTGCTATCGAAACGCTAAAAATCCTTCCGTCCCAGATGGAACTTATCGGGTTTGAAGTGGAAATGATGTCAGCTCCCGAACGTGAAACTGTCCTTAAAAAGCTCCTTTCGGAGGTAGCCGATACTTATGAATATATTATTATCGATTGTCCGCCTTCGCTGAGCCTTTTAACTGTTAATGCCATGACGGCAGCGGATTCATTGCTTATCCCCCTTCAATGCGAGTTTTACGC
>JAFDFT010000618.1 GCA_019309685.1 Deltaproteobacteria bacterium | reverse complement strand
TCTTCTCAACCCACGCCTGTTTTTCCATAACAATGGCCACTTTTGGTTTCGCGATCCCCAGCTCTTTTCTCAGCAATCCGGCAACTGTTGCCACATGAATAAAGGTGGTCTTTCCAAGTAGTGATGATTTAAAAGGAGTGCCGCGGAACCAGTATTTGTAACGCTCATAGTCATCAGCCACTCGTCCGCATAATTTATCGTCAGCCGCACCGCATCCGATAAATAGTTTTTTATTGTCCATGGCAATATCCTGCATAGCCAGAACAGCCTCGGTTCTGAAACCACCCACTAGGAAATCCACCTTATCGGAAGTACAGAGTTTTTCCATGGCGTTAGTAGCGTCAGTCATGCTTAAGAATTCATTGGAATCCCCTTTTACAAGTTTGATCTTCAGTTTTTTATCACCGACTTTAACACCACCGGCGTCATTGATCTCATCGGCAGCCATCAGAGCGCCATTCCAGTGTCCCTCGCCCTGTGTAAAACTCATAGGGCCAATAACACCGATCTTAATGACCTCTCCCTCATCCTTCGCGCAGCCGCTAAATATCAGCAAGCTGGCCACAAACATTATACTCAAAACAACCGCAATCTTCTTCATGGTACTCCCTCCTTCTAATTATTTAGTTATAGTGGAAAAAGTTAACGGATCTATTCCTGCACATTTAGCACAGGTACATTCGCCGCAGCCCTTATCAATTCTGGAATTTAGCATGGAAAAGAAAATAAAGAAGTAATGTAAAATGAAAATGGAAATGGAAATGGAAATGGAAATGGAAATGGAAATATTTTTTTCATTATATTATTCATTGCGCAACAGTCTTACATTTGATAATATTTAAAGTCAAGTGAAAAAAGAGGTGTTAATGATCATATATGCGGTAGCTGATATCCATGGCAATCCCAAACGAATATCGCTTATCAATGATAATTTTAAGAAATTGAACCCAGATATTTTAGTTGTTGCCGGTGATATAACCAATTATACAAAAGCTGCTTCAGTTATCACTCAGTTAAGCGATATGCCGGTTCCCGTACTGGCAGTTCGTGGTAATGCGGATCTGCCAAAGGTTGAAAATCTGCTCGACAAATACCCGAACACTGATTCTCTTCATTTCAAACAAATATCCCTAAACGGAATCTGTTTTACAGGCATTAGCGGCACCATTCCCGTCCCTTTCAGTTCGAGAATCTGCCTCAGGGAAAAGCGGGCATTAAATAAACTTGAATCCCTTATAAAGGACTCCTCAGTTCTCGTCTTTCATACACCGCCTCGATGGACACGGGATGAAGTGATGGGCAAATTTTCTGCGGGCTCAAGAAATTTGTATAAATTTGTTAGAAAAAACCAGCCGAACGTATTGATCTGCGGTCACATACACGAGCGGGCAGGTTTCACGTCCATTGGAAAAACCCTTGTGGTAAATTGCAGTATCAGCAAGACGTGCGCAGGCGCAATCATCGACTATCATAAGGGCGGGAAGCCCAAAGCTAAAATAATTAAACGGACAGACATGTGATAACATTCTAAAATAATTCATTTTTTAAAATAAATGAAAATAGAATATCATATTGATGATAGTCTCCAGGGCTTGATAAGAGACATAAAAACACATTTATATACGTCAATATATAATAAGGAGAAGAATCATGACTGAAAAGACAATGTATCAGCAGATTTCTGAAGCCATCGGCGCAGGGAATTCTACAATTATTCCCGAAATCATTGAGATGCTTGCTGATGAAAACGAAGCAAAAGTATTGCTCGCCGCTTCTCCACCCGCCACAGTTGAGGAAATTGTGAAAAAAACCGGCATCCAGAAAGAGGAAGTTGGAAAAATGATGGATCCTTTATTTAAAAAAGGCCTCGTTTTCAAATCAATAAAAGAAGGGACCACCCGTTATTATCGCGTCAGGCACCTGCTGCAGTTTCATGATTCAACCATACTGGCAGAAGGCATGCCCCCGGAATTTTTTGATCTTTGGAAGAGATACAATAAAACGGAATTTAAACAGCACCATAAAGAAATTGAAGCATTTCTCGATAAATCCGCGGTCCGGGTGGTCCCTGTGAATATCGCCATAGAGACGGATAC
>JAFDFT010000147.1 GCA_019309685.1 Deltaproteobacteria bacterium | reverse complement strand
GAATCTTCATTGAGTTTGTTGACTGTAATAAAAAAATATCATCTTATTTTTATATTCAGCCCCGTAAATTTATACCTGAATTTTACATGAAAAATGATGAAGATTTTTTCAATGAATTATCATACTAATTTCAGGTTATAATTGCTCCTTTACTCCTTTAAAAGTGCGCCTGTGTATTGGGCAGCATCCATATTTTTTTATTGCTTCTCTATGAGTATTAGTCGGATACCCCTTATGCTGCGCGAACCCATAAAACGGATAATCCAGATCATATCTTTCCATTAACCGATCTCTTGTTTCCTTCGCAATAATAGATGCTGCCGCAATGGATATGCTCAGTGAATCCCCCTTGATGATTGACTCTTGATCTGTGTCCGACACGATTTGGAACTTTCCATCGATTAGTAAATAATCCGGTTTCGGAGAAAGATTTTCAGCAGACATCTTCATTGAGAAGAGAGATGCCTGCAATATATTTATGCGATCGATCTCAGCCGGATCAATAATACCTATACCGATGCTTACAGCATATTCAAAAATCTTTTCGTAAAAATATTTTCTTTTCTTTGGTGTTAACTTTTTTGAATCGTTTATATCCGGAACCGGAAAAGAGGTGGGTAAAATAACTGCAGCGGAAACGACGGGCCCCGCAAGAGGGCCCCGACCGGCCTCATCAATGCCGGCAACCTTTTCAAAGCCCTTTTTATAGGCTTTCTTCTCAAATTTCCAAAGGTCAAGTTCGATAAGATTATATGAAACCGCGAATGTTTGTTTTTCTATGATATTTTGTTTAAAAAACAGTCAAACTTTCATTCTTCACTGAATACAAACAAGTATTAATGAAGTTATCCCACTTGGGCGAAATATCTCCTCGAATCCAATCACCAGATCAAAGAGGGTTGTCCGTTATCGGCGTTCTCTTATTCTGGATGCCTTGCCTTTTAATTTTCGCAGATAATAAATTTTTGAACGCCTCACGCGCCCTCTGGTAATCACTTCAATTTTATCGATAATGGGTGAGTGAAGCGGAAAAATACGTTCGACACCGATTCCGTAGGAAATTTTTCTCACAGTAAAAGTGGCATTCGTGGTGCCTTTGCGTTTACTGATAACAATTCCTTCAAAAACCTGAATACGTTCTTTTTCACCTTCCTTTATTTTTACGTGAACCTTAACCTTATCACCAGCGGCAAAATCTGGAAGGTCAAGCCGCATCATTTCTTTTTCAATCTGATTTACTGTTAACATTATATCGTCTCCCAACCCGGTCTGTCCGGAAAATCAACCTTTATTAGTGTTTATTATCACCTGAATTTTGCATGAGAATTTGTTTTAATGCAATAGGTATTATACGTTTAATTTATCTTCCTTTTACTATCAGTCTATCCAGAATAATAGCAACTGCGGACCTCACTGAAAGATGATTGTAATCTGTTCCTCCCTCAATGGGTTCAAGCAGATAATCTGCCTTATTAACAATCTCCTCAGAAAGTCCCCAGGCCGTACCAAAAATTAAAAGATAGGGACTGTATCCGTTCAGCATTTTTCGAAATGTGTCATAATGAATGCTTCGCGGACTCTTTTTTGCACTCGTTACTACTGTTTTCGGATAACCAAATCCGTCATTTGCAATATCGTCTTTTACCTCATCAAGAGAATCTTTTACCTTGATCAGCGAAAGCGCTTCACATCTCTTTGGATTATACTGCGCCCCTATGCCTGTTGCCCAGTGCGCGACAATTTTTTTAATAAGTTTTTTTTGATCCAAAAGCGGTGTAACCGCATAAAATGCATTCACGCCGTATGTCTTTGCCGCTCGAGCGATATCATGCAAATCAAGGTTTGTAACAGCAGACGCTATTGTATCGCCATTTTTATTTATTACCGGATAATGTGTCAGAACCAAATACAGATTGGGCATGAATGATTTTTTCAATATCGCGACACCATTTTTTCAATATTTCAATCTCCCTTTCACTCAAAAGCCTTTCCTTTAGCAAGTCCTGCCGTTTAAGGAAAGTGCGTATGAGCGATTCTTCAAACCGCCATTCTTCAATCTGCTGGTGATTACCTGATAATAAAACTTCTGGAACCTCCTCTCCTTCAAACGTCCTTGGCCGCGTATATTGAGCATGGGCCAGAAGGCTGTCTGAAAAAGAGTCGTTATCCGCCGAATCGGCGTTTCCAAGAGCGCCGGGAATCAAACGAACAACAGCATCAATGATAATCATAGATGCCAGCTCACCTCCCGTTAATACATAATCGCCAATGGAAATCTCATCATCTACAAAGTCATGGCAAATGCGTTCATCAACTCCCTCATATCTGCCGCAAACAAGAATGAGTCCCTTTTCCGCCGCGAGTTCTCTTGCTTTTTTTTGTGAAAAACTGCATCCCTGAGGTGTTAAGAGGATTGTCCTCAAAGAAGGTGAAGTTTTCTTTGCTGCTCGAATCGCATTTGCCAGCGGTTCAGGCTTAACCACCATCCCTGAACCTCCGCCGTAGGGTCTGTCATCGGTGACCCGATGCTTACCTTTCGCAAAATCTCTTATATTAATGGTTGATACGGAAATTAAGTTTCGATCTATTGCTTTCTTGACAATGCCATGCTCCCAGAAAGGCACAAACATTTCGGGAAAAATAGTCAACACATTAAAATTCATCAACACAACCAAATGAGCCTTGCATAATTATAAACCTTCAGGCAAATCCACGCTCATTCTCTCATTTTTAAGATCAATCTCTAAAACGACCGACTCTATGGCCGGGACTAATATTTCCTTATTATTATTCTTATCAGGATTTTTAACAACATAGACATCATTACTCCCTGTAGGGATGACAGATGTCACATTGCCGATAAATGTATTATCTTTTAAAAAAACAGAAAGCCCGATAATGTCAAACCAATAATATGCGCCTTCTTCCAATTCTGGCAGGTTTTCTTTCTCCATAAAAAGGTCAGAGCCCAAAAGACTTTCTGCGCTGCTAATTGTTGAGATTCCCTTCAGGGATAACAATACAACCTTTTTATGCGGCTTTGCACTTTCTATGACATGTACCTGCTCTTGCCCGGCCGCAGTCCATATATAAATAGAATGACCGGCATCAAAAACACGTAGCGTTTCACTATACGAGTAGACCTTAAGGTCCCCTTTTAGTCCATGGGTCCCTACAATCTTCCCAATGAGAAGAAATTTTTCTTTGTCCATGAGATTGTTAAGATTATTCTATAATCTCAAGGACGGTCCGCTTCTTAATTTTTGCAGACGAGGCACTTAATATTGTCCGCATCGCCCGCGCTGTTCTACCCTGCTTTCCGATAACCTTCCCTAAATCCTCCTTGGCAACTTTAAGCTCCAAAACTGAGGTCTGGTTACCCTCTATCTCTTCTACCGATACTTGATCCGGAAAATCGACCAGCGCCTTAGCAATATAAGCAATCAAATCCTTCATAGCTCATCTCCTTTATTGGCGATTGAGGATAACGGGTAAAAACGCTATTTACGCAAGAGTACCAAAAACACCCTCTTTTTTCAAAACATTTCTTACTGTATCCGAAAGCTTCGCCCCTTGATCTATCCAGTATTTAACACGCTCCGTCTTCAACGAAACCGCGGCTGGATCTTCCAGCGGGGCATAGGTCCCCACAGCTTCAATAAATCTTCCGTCTCTGGGAGATTCGCTGTCCGTAACAACAATTCTGTAATATGGCCTTTTTTTTGCGCCATGCCGGGCCAATCTGATTTTAACCGCCATACATTATCTCCATTTCTTCTTTAAAACGGCAGCATGCTTTTTTCCAAACCGCGCATGCCGCCTTTGTTTATTTTTTTCATCATTTTAACAGCCTGTGTGTAATTTTTTATCAGCCTGTTTATATCCTGAACACTGGTACCGCTTCCTTTGGCAATTCTTTTCCGGCGGCTGCCGTTTAAGACAGAATGTTTTCGCCGTTCCTCCGGTGTCATTGAATTAATAATTGCCTCAATTCTGACCAGTTCCTTCTCGTTTACCTTTAAATTTTTTAACTGCTTCGCCTGACCAATACCCGGAATCATATTCATAAGGTCTGTAAGCGAACCCATCTTACGGATCTGAACCATCTGGTCGCGGAAATCCTCCAGTGTAAACTGACTTTTTCTGAGCTTTTCCTCGAGTTCCGCTGCGTCTTTCTCGTCTACTACCGACTGAGCCTTCTCAATAAACGTCAGAACATCTCCCATCCCCAATATCCGTGAAGCCATCCTGTCAGGATGAAAGGGTTCCAGATCTTCTAACTTTTCGCCGATCCCTGCGAATTTTATTGGTGTATCGGTAATTGCCCGGATGGACAGAGCCGCTCCGCCTCTGGCATCGCCATCCATTTTACTAAGTACAACGCCGCTAATATCGAGAACGTCATTAAATGACTGAGCAATATTAACAGCGTCTTGCCCTGTCATTGAATCAGCGACAAGTAGGGTCTCAGGAGGCTGAACCGTGTCCTTTATTCTGCGAAGCTCTTCCATTAACGCTTCGTCTATATGCAGCCGACCTGCCGTATCAAGGAGCAGGGTATCACACCCCTCTTTTTGTGCGGCCGTTCTTGCGTTCTGACAGATATCGACTGGATCCATCCCCTGATCGGATGGGAATACAGGCACATCCAGCATTGACCCCAATTTATGTAATTGGTCAATCGCTGCCGGTCGATACACATCCGCTGGAACCAGAAACGGTTTTTTACCTCTTTTTCTTAAGTAGACTGCCAACTTTCCTGCTGTGGTCGTTTTACCGGATCCCTGCAAACCTACAAGCATAATTGATACCGGCCGTGGACCGGAAAACTGAAGCTCCTGATGCTTCGACCCCATAAGAGCGGTCAGCTCTTCATTGACAATCTTTATAACCTGCTGGGCGGGCGTCAAACTTGACATTACCTCTTGACCCAGCGATCTTTCTTTTATATCAGAGATAAGTTGCTTTGCCACTTTATAGTGGACATCCGCTTCAAGGAGGGCCATTCTTACCTGTTTCAGGCCCTCTTCAATGTTTTTCTCAGAAAGCTTTCCATGTCCTTTAAGCTTCTTGAAAACGCCGTTGAGCCTGTCGCTTAAGCTATCGAACATAATAAAAAAATGAGCCCCTTTAAAATCCTTGAAAGTAATATTTATAAAATGCTATGTCAAGTGAAATAATATCCCGAAATAATATATAAAGATTAAAGTACACGCACAGTGGTTCTGATCGACACTATCTGGCTTTTAGTATAGCATTTTTAACATAAACAACCAATCCATTACCTGTATCTGGAGAAATAAACCAACCGAATTTTATCGGTCTCTAAATTAAACTCAGCATAATGACAAAACTAGTAAAAAAATCAGATATTAAGGACTTAAACTTTGATCAACTCATTGCGTGGCTTGAAGAGCACGGCATCCAGCCATACCGGGCCAAACAAATATTTAAATGGGTTCACAAAGGAAAGGCCGACAGCTTTGATAGCATGACCAATATTAAAAAAGATTTCAGGCACTTACTTTCAACACATTTTATAATCCATAGGCCCTTAACCAAAAAAGTTGAGACTTCCACTGATGGATCCAGGAAATATTTATTTGAACTCAGCGATGGAAAGCATGTAGAAAGTGTATGGATCCCGGAAAAGACACGCTCCACGCTATGCATTTCCAGCCAGATTGGATGCGCGCATGGGTGTGCTTTTTGTCTTACCGGGGCAGCCGGTTTCATCCGTAATCTTACGATAGGCGAAATTATCAGCCAGGTAATAGAAGTGGAGAGAGATCAGCAAAACAAGAAGCGCCTTACGAATATTGTACTTATGGGGATGGGTGAACCCCTGGCAAATTATAATAATGTTATCAATGCAATCAACATGTTGACAAACACCGAATACGGCCTTGGCTATTCAGGACGGAAAATCACACTCTCCACCGCCGGCATTGTTCCTAAACTTAACCAGTTAAGCAAAGACACCGATGCAAGCCTTGCCGTATCTCTAAATGCAACCGATAATCACACTCGCAACGAGCTGATGCCCATCAACCGGACATATCCAATTGAAAAACTGCTGGAAGCATGCCGTATTGAATATATTCTTATAAAAGGAATAAATGACTCAGACGCAAATGCAAAGCGTCTTTCCGAACTTCTAAAACCTATTAAAGCTAAGGTAAACATTATTCCCTTTAACGAATACCCAGGCAGTGATTTCAAAAGACCTGATGAATCCAGGATCAATCAATTCAGAGATATATTGGTAAAAAATAACTACACGGTAATAACACGGTACAGTAAAGGGCAGGATATATCGGCAGCCTGCGGCCAGTTGAGTGTAAAAATATAAAAATCCTTTTTTAGCGAATTGTATTTATATAAGAAGTTGTTTAACATCGGAAGAAGA
>JAFDFT010000146.1 GCA_019309685.1 Deltaproteobacteria bacterium | reverse complement strand
TTATGCGTCTCCTCGAACAGATGCTCCTGTTAAAATACCGTTCTGAAATTCATCCGATGGGTAAAAAGCATCGTATCCTTCAGGCAGCTGTTCAGCTATTTGCGAAAAAGGGATATTCAAAGGCAACAATTTCGCAAATTGCCCGCAAAGCGGATGTCGCAGAGGGAACGGTCTACGAATATTTTAAGAATAAGGAAGATCTCTTACTCTCCATCTCTGAAGGGCGCTTCAAGAATCACCTGGAGCAGCTCAAACTGACTTTTACGAACAACGACTCCAAGAAGAAACTGCGGCTTTTTATGCAGAATCATTTTCAGCAGTATCTGGACGACCACGATTTCCTTGTAGTTTTCTTAACTAATATTCAATTTAACCGGCGCTTTTATAAATCCAGGGCATATAAGAGCCAGTACAAATATGTAATGGAACTAGAAAGACTTGTTCAGGGAATCATTGATGATGGAAACGCTGCGCCCGATATTAACCTAAGGGTGTTCAGAAACATGTTTTTAGGGGCTTTCACCCATATGACCCTTCGGTGGTTTATGGTTAACCATGGAAGAAAATATAATAAAATGGAAGAAATTGAAAAAGTGGCAGGACTCCTTTCAGATGCTATCTCATTAAGAAACCATGATCCTGATATTGTCGCTTAACCAGTACTGGTGAATTCGTAAAAAATCTAATTCATCTTGTTCCATGTTTTAAGTTTTAACTGAACAGATTATTTTATGATGTCCTGCTTCGAGACCTTTGCAAAACTACACTTATGACAAGTAAATTCGACAAACCCTAAACTCCCACATTTTTCACATTTACGCCGCACTTCTACCTCCTCATAATAAATAGATAAAATTAGTATTTCAAAAATTGTGCCTATTTTTTATGGTAAATGGTGATTTGCAGTGATATTTAGTGAGATCCTGATCGGAATGAAAAATGGTGGAAAAGCTTATTATTTCATCATTATAGTTAATTATTCATCACCATGAATCACCAATTGTCACACATTAAAAAAAAGTTCGACTCCCACCGCCTCCACCAATCAATGTTTCCCCCCAACCATATTATATCAACGCGATTTGCGAGACTCTGCCGCAATCAGCTTGCCAACAATTGCAACCCAACTCTCCTTAACTTCCGAATCAATAATCGTAAACCCCTGCTCTTTTATTTTTTCCTCTACCCTGTCTTTGCTATCTACTGTAAATCCTGAACAAATAAACATTCCATTCTTAGCCAATACTTCTTTTAAGTTCTCCAGCAAACCTATAATGACATCAGCTAATATATTCGAAACAACCATGTTGTGCTTTTGATGAACAGCACCAATAAGATCACCTTTAACAACGTTGAATTTTAACGTATCAATATTATTTAGTAGTAAATTTTTTTCGGCAATTTCCACCGCAACCAGATCATTATCAATACCATGTATAACTCCCGCTCCAAGCTTTGCCGAGGCAACCATAAGAATTCCTGAACCTGTACCCACATCCAATACTGAATCTCCCTGACGAATGTATTTTTCGATCATATTGACGCAAAGAGATGTTGTTGGATGGGTGCCCGTGCCAAACGCCATACCCGGATCAATTTCTATGATAATTTCATCATTTTTCGGCGTATATTCACGCCAGGTCGGTTTAACCACAAACGTGTCACTTATCTTTTCCGGCCAGAAATATGCTTTCCATGATTCGGACCAATCTTCTTCATCTATCTCTTGATAGGCAACTGTTGTTGAAATATTGAGTTCTTCTTTTAATCGTGCCAGCTCATTTTCTAATATGTGACACTTTTTATTTGCATTATCGTTACTTGGGAAATAGCCGGAAACAGCGTAATAATTGACACCCGGCTTTGCGTCTTCCGCCCAGTCTTCAACAGATCCATCGTCGGGCGTTTCAATCACAACTCCCTTTAGCCCAAATTCATAAAAAATATCAGAAATTAGATCCACGGTAAATTCATTATCATTCGGGTCAAATACTACTTTTGCCTCTATCCACTTCATTGGGCTTCCTTTTTCACAACGCAATCTTGACGGTTTCGTAAAAAATCCAACTTCTGTGTTGTGCTGCATCTCGCAATCATTCAACGTACGATAAGTACGCCTCATGAGTACAAAATTTGCACGCCTTGTATTTGAACTTTTTACAAAACCTTCTTAATCAAACTTTTTACGGGTTCATCCATCTTTACATTGTAAATATCCGGCCCAAAGGACCCGGCTTTTGATAAAAATCTGGATCCCCGCATTCGCGAGGATGACAACCAGTAAATTTACATCGTCATTCCTGCGGAAGCAGGAATCAACGTAAACAGAAGATGAATTATTTCAAAATGATTATCCTCAATTTTCACTCAAGATTCAGATGTTTAAAACTTTCCTTGGGCGGATTAAAGTAGCCGTGTTTTAATGAAGGAAACGATCGCTTGATATCTGAAATCAACGTATCCATTCCTATCGGCATCCCATGTTCAGCAATGGAATTCATAACATCGTAGTATCGAATAGGGTCAAAGTTCAAATTGCGCCATTGGATCATGTTTACCGGGTACCGTTTGAGAAATTCCATCAGCACCTCAACCTCTTCAGGAGAATCTGTAAAACCCGGACAGTTTAAATAATTAATGGAGATAAATTTATTTCTCGCTATTGCCAGCTCAATGCTTTTTATTACATCTTCAAACGTATAGCCATTCGGTCGAAAATAAGCAGTATAACAGTCTTTCCTAACACTGTTCATGCTTATCCGTACGCTGTCAAGACCGGCATCAAATAATTTACCAATAATTTCCGGACTGCTTCCATTTGTATTTACGTTTATTGTTCCATTGTGTGTTCGGGATCGTATCATTCGGATAGCCGGCGCTATTACATTTGCGGCTAGCAGGGGTTCACCTTCGCACCCCTGCCCAAAGCTGACCACAGAACATTTTACATGTTTGATATGAGTTAATGCCACCTCAGATATCTCCTCAGGCGATGGTGTAAAGTCAATTCTCTCCTGACTGTTGGATATGTTCGTCTTATCTTGGAGGGACAAACAGCCCAGGCAGCCGGCATTACATGATCTGGCAGTCGGAAGCGGCGCCTCAAATCTTTTCAAAAAAAAGTTTTTCCCAGCGGGACATCCATATTGAAGCGCACAATTTTCAAGATGCGCCCGAAGCCTGTTTTGCGGCATTACCTTTTTCATCTTATGGATTCCGGCGATGATTTTTTTTTGTTTCATTAACCGTAAATCCTGCCGCCTTTCAGTGTCCACCTGTATCACAGCAGACATAAATTTTCCCCGCTGCCACCCCACTGCACCATATGAAAAAAGAGGCAAATGCTCAGCAGATTTTTTTTCCGCGTAAGCAACTACATAAGAAATGACGTACCCAGGAGAGTTAAACGCAGCCACAGGATATATCCGCTTGCCCGGTAAATTAGGATTTTCGCTCAAGGTTTCTATCCTGTCTGCCCCGATGTTATAAAGGACAGGTATTCGGTCAGGCAAAAACATCATTTCTCCGCCATAGGGCATGTTCGTTACCATGTCTGCTGTCATAGGAAAAAACGACTGTCCGGACATGCCGACAGCTGCGTATCCATCCAGCTCAAAAATATTGCCGGTTTGATCTGCTACCACTGCGGTGATACATTGCTGACTATTTTTAAATAATTTCATATTCGGTATTTATACTTACGGACAAAATATACATAACAATGATCACTTTTATACACAACCGTCATCATCCGGCTTGACCGGGTAATCCAGGATTACAGATAAAAATTATTCTGTTGGATACCCCGGATAAACCGGGGTATGAAAAAGGATGTTCGCTTGTTTTTTGCACATAATCGGATATCCGTATTTCACTTGACTTGAAAATATATTTCCGATATCTTGCCCAAAAAATGATTAGGTTTAAATATTGTCAGATCCTTTTATCGTAAAAATATATGTTTCTGGCAAGGTTTATTTGAGTTATGCAATAGGCATTCAGCCACCCAGACTCTCGTTTGGGTGGTTTTTTATTTAGAGACCTTCTATGGCAAAGTTACTCGTAATCGACAATTATGATTCTTTTACTTATAATCTGGTACAGATGTTCATGCAGTATGACCTTATGATTGAGGTTCACAGGAGCGACAGGATAACCCTCGACCAAATTTCATCTCGAGCCTTTGATTATATTTTAATCAGTCCCGGCCCAAAAGATCCAGAAAATGCCGGTATCTCAATAGAAATAGTGAACGTTTTTAAAAGAAATATCCCCATACTGGGCGTTTGTCTTGGCATGCAATGCATTAATGAATCATTCGGCGGGAAGACTGCCCGGGCTGCGCTTCCCATGCATGGCAAAACCAGTGTTGTCCGTCATTCTGATGAGTTTATATTCAAAGGGGTTCCTTCCCCTTTTACCGCAGCTAGATATCACTCCCTTGTGTCCGAACCTCTTAGCGAAGAATTGACAATAACATCATTTAGTGACGATGAAGTCATTATGGGAATTTCGCATCCACATTTTCCTGTTCATGGTGTTCAATTTCATCCGGAAAGTTTCCTTACCCAACATGGCTTTATGATTATCGAAAATTTTCTTAAACTTGGGACATTAAAACATAGCTTGTCACGAAGTAATTCAAAACTGCAAATAGCAAATTAAATATATTAGAAATTGGATAACATTCTAAATCATACTGGCCAAATCAAAGATATTCATACTGAACACGTTGAATTAAATGAACCCTTTCTTGATTTTGCCGGCCGGTTTGTCCATATGCCCGGCACCGTCTTGCTTGCCAGTGGTGGAAGTCTTGATTGTGCGAGATATCACATCCTCGCCATTAAACCCTGGCTAGCCTTTTCCGGTAGAAACAATACATTTAAAATCACGATGGATGATCAAACAGTTAATGTACAAAAGCATCCATTTGAAATTCTTCGAAAGCTTTTAAACATTTACACTATCAATAATCAAATGCCCATTCATCCTGATATGGAAATACCGGTCCAGGCGGGCCTGTTTGGCTATTTTTCTTACGACCTCAAAGACTGCCTGGAAGAACTCCCCCGCACGTCTGTGGACGACCTGCTTTTGCCGCATATTTGTCTTTTTGCACCATCAATTATTATCATTCACGACCGAATTGCCGCCACCACTACTCTAAATATCCCGGTACGCGAAACAGCACATGGACATGATAATCTTAAAAAAAATCTTTCATTTATCCAAAAATCACTTTCCAAAAAACCAAACGTGTCAACACCCTATAAAGGAAGCGGTGACGGTTTTTGTTCCAATTTCACAAAGCCTAAATATTTAAACGCGGTTGAACAAATCAAAGAATATATTCGTTCTGGTCATATTTACCAGGCGAACCTTTCTCAGCGATTTCGCATGGATTTTTCTGGAGACTCATTTAACCTTTTTAAAACTCTTTTTCAGAACAATCCTGCTCCATTTTTTTCCTATATCTACGCGGGCGATCATCAAATCATTTCCACGTCTCCAGAAAGATTTTTATATAGACAAGGCGAGCGGGTAGAAACACGACCTATCAAAGGAACGAGACCCAGAGGCAAGACACATTCTGAAGACGAGGCCCTTGGCAGAGAGCTTCAGCAAAGTAAAAAAGATGACGCGGAATTGTCAATGATTGTCGATCTTTTACGGAATGACTTTGGCAAGGTCTGTAAGGCAGGAACCGTAAGGGTATCTAAACATAAAATGCTTGAGGCATATAAAAACGTATTTCACTTGGTCTCCATTGTTGAAGGTGTTTTAGCCGATGAAAACGACTCGTCCGACCTTATTCGGGCATGTTTTCCAGGCGGCTCCATTACCGGCTGTCCTAAAATTAGATCCATGGAAATAATCGATGAACTGGAACCTTCCAGACGACACATATACACAGGGGCTATTGGATATATCAGCTTTCATAACACCATGGATCTATCCATCGCTATCCGTACAGCCACTGTTTATAACGAAAAGATCATCTTTTCAGTTGGGGGAGGAATTGTTTTTGATTCAGATCCAAATGATGAATTCGATGAAACATTGCATAAAGGACAAACACTCATGAAGGCTTTTACAGGTAAAGACCAAAAAGCAAATAAAATAAATTATGTGTGGATCAACGGTTCGCTCGAAAATTTAGACCAGGCTGTGATTCCTGTTTCTGATATGGGCTTTTTATATGGGTATGGTTTTTTTGAAACCATTAGGGTCAACAAGGGGCTCGCTAAACACCTTAAGGCCCATATCGAACGGTTCAATAAAACAT
>JAFDFT010000617.1 GCA_019309685.1 Deltaproteobacteria bacterium | reverse complement strand
CAACCTGTTCAATGCCTGGCCCAGTTCGATTCCTACCATGCCCAGCCCGATCACGGCCATTCGGGATGGAAGATCCGTAAGCTCAAAAAACTCATCCGTATCAATCAGATAATCGGAATAGGATTTCCATGAATTCGGCACAATCGGTTTTGACCCTGTTGCAATGATTATTTTTTTGGCCTGAATGGTTTCATCACCAAGATCGAGCGTATTGGCATCCATAAAACGGGCTCTTTTTCGAATCAAATGAGATTCCCAGGCCTGCATGCCTTTTTTTACTCCGCCCGTGAACTGATCCCGAAGTTCACGCACATGGCTCATCACATCTTTACGATCCACCTCTAATTTGTCAGCGCCCTTTATGCCGAACTGTTCAAACTGCGATCTTCTGTGATATGTATTTGCAACCTCTATCAACACCTTGGAGGGCATGCATCCAACCCGCGCGCACGTGGTCCCCAAAATGCCGTCATCGATGATCACATAATTGTCCGTTTGCTTGGCGACCTGCGACCGCGCGGTCAAACCGGCCGTTCCCGCACCGATGATCGCAACATCATATTCTTTTGTCATATCGCATTCTCAATTTCTGTTTTATGATCAGAAGAGAAAGTATTTATATTTCCCACATCATTCCATAGACTCAATAACTCTGGGCGTAACCAGTACCATTAGGTCAGCCTTTTTCTCTTGGGCTTTTAGCAAGGTTCCTATATAGGGAATATCCCCCAGCATGGGAACCTTTCCAAGATTTGTTTTCTTGGTGTTTTCAGTCAGTCCACCAAGAACAATAGTGCTTCCGTCTTTTACTTTAACTTCTGTAGTAGGAGGCATCAATTCATAGACACGCGGCTGAAATATAACCTCATTTCCTTTTTCAAAAGTCCAGCCAGTAAACAGGCTCCATCCTCCCTGCCCCAGCATCTCTGTGGGAACATTGTCAAAACTTACACCCACCCATATTGGAATAGAACCGGTTCCTAGAAGCTCAGACCACGTTTCAGATCCTGTTTTCAGCCAATGTTCCTGAAGTACCTCGTTTCGCCAGCGCCAGTATTCCAGGCTCCATCTAAAAGTCGTCTTCTGCCAAACCTCAAACACCAATCGCCCTGTGGGCTCATAGCGTTTACAATCCGGCCCTATAAGAAAGGCATCGGCAAATGTAAATTTAAAATCTTCAACAGGTTCCTCATTAATCTTAATGCCAAACATGGTCCCCGGCCCTGAAGGCTGGAGTTGAAGCTGAATGTTTGTGCCATCATTAAATGGAAAACCTGGTGACAAAGAATCTTTAAAAGGATTCGCTGAAATGGTCGGCATTTTAAAATCATTATCTTTGCTCGCTCTGGAACCACGACCCAATCCCATACCTGAGCTGGATTTTGAGCTGCCGCCAAATGACACTGAACTTTTACCGGATGGCTTCATCATACCTGTAGCCATATTTTTGCCTGTACTTTCCGCGAAACTCGGTTTTTCTCCCAAAGAACGGGCCTGCAGATCTTCCTGACCCTGGCATGAGTTTAAACCCCTAAAATCAACACCCACCTCCTCCAAAAACGTATCATCCACTTCGATAAAGCGGGATTCAATATTGACCTGAGGCTTAGGACTGTCTGCCTGTGCCTGTCTAAGGAACTGAGATATTGTAAACAGGCTAAGAATAAAGATCATAAAAATAATAAGGAAGGGTATCTGGAAATTTGATGGTACGGAGATAAAAGGCTTTGTTTTCATGGTAATACCTCCTATTTTATATTTTAAGTTTTACCACAGAGGGCACATATAAATGCAGAGGGTTTAGGATTATTGATTGAAAAGTTCTTTTCAAATCAATTAAAGCTCCAAGCTTCATTGCATTAGCAAAACAAAAAGCTTATAAATTTCGAAACTCTCCTGGAATTATTTTTTTGAGCAGCGGAGGCTACTTCCTCGAATTAAGGTTCTTTTCGAGCAGTTTAGCATCTAAAAGATCCTTTTCACGGCCCGTAGCCTTTTTATTTTTGATCAGCATCTTAACTGAAATTACTGGCAGCTTCAAATCTTCAACTTCTAGCATCACCTTTTCTTCATCCGCTTCATCAAACTCCACACCATCAATAGCAG
>JAFDFT010000616.1 GCA_019309685.1 Deltaproteobacteria bacterium | reverse complement strand
AGCCGGGAATGGGTAAGGCGTGCCGGAGATAATTACCTTCAGCACGAAGAGACGGTGAAATTAAATTAACACATGATAATTATAATAAAATGATTTTAAACTGAGATCTTATGCGAAGGTCTCAAACTCAAACCACAGGTAGTAAGGAGTATAATATCTATGGATTCTGCATTAATACCCAGTGGCGTTAAGCGATGTTCATTTGTAAAATTTTCCATATTGAACATTGTCGCCGGTTTGGTAGCACTGGTCGGTATTTTTGCCCTTATGCTAATATGGATAAAGGGGTTAAACCAGACCAATATGAATGACTCCTATGGATTTGCATTATGGATCTGGGCGGACCTTGCCGTTATCGCGCTGGGCGGCGGTGCTTTTTTTACCGGTTTCTTAAGATATGTTGTTGGTAAAGATGAACTGAAAAATATTATTAACTATGCGGTTGTCATAGGATTGGTATGTTATATTGCCGCTCAGTTGATCCTTGCAATGGACGTTGGCCAGCCCTTAAGAGGGTGGTTTATTTTCTGGCACGCAAATGTTCATTCTATGTTAACAGAAGTTGCATTTTGCCTTTCATGCTACCTTGGTGTCCTTGTTATAGAATATATACCCCTTCTTCTTGAGAATCGTCAGATTGATAAAGTGCCTTTTTTCCATAATTTGAGTCATCGGATGCATGAAATAATGGCAGTATTTGCGGCAACCGGCGCGTTTCTCTCATTCTTCCATCAAGGGTCACTTGGTGGTGTGTCAGGTGTATTGTTTGGAAGACCATTTGGCTATAGAGAAGGTATCTTTATCTGGCCCTGGACATTTTTTCTTTTTACATGGTCAGCAGCAGCCTGCGGGCCCTGTTTTACAATCTTGATCACAAAGATAACAGAATGGTCGGCAAGAAAGAAACTGGTAAAAGATAATGTCATTGATCTGTTGGCAAAAATATCCGGTTGGATGCTTGCCACATACATTATCGCGAAAATCGCGGACACAGCTTGGTGGGCATTTCATACCATACCCCATCTGGGCTTCACGCTCATGGATTTTTATTCCAACAATCCGTTTTATGGAATCTGGATACTCATTCTGGAAATCGTTGTGTGTGGGGTGATTCCTGCGGCAATTTTGATTACAAAGAAGGGGCGCAAAACTCCAGCGCTTTTTATTTCGGCGCTCATATTGGCTGTTTTAGGTGTTTGTATCAACCGATGGGTACTGGTGCTTCAGGTAATGGCAATGCCTGTACTTATATTTGAGAACTGGGTCATGTACCTGCCAAGCTGGCAGGAAGTGGCAACCACTATTCTCCCAGTTGCAGGCGGCGTGATGGTTATTTCCATGTCATACAGATATTTGCCAATTTTTCCTCAGGAAAAGGAATTGAACCCAATTGACGCCATAGAGAGTGATATGGAGGAAAAAGCAGTGTCAGCTGAAACAACAGGTACCGGTAGTGAGGATATTAAACAGGAAGAAACTGAAAGTACTGCGGGCCCGGATCCTGAACCAAGCCCGGCGTAAGCATATATAAAGGTTTTGGAGGATATATTATGTTGCCATTTATATTCGAATGGGCATGGGATATGCCGCACATTGTATTCATGGGTGCATTGGGTTATGCTTTAAATGTCATTAGCATTGGTTTAACGTACTGCATCATTATGGCTACCATTGATACATTAAAAGGAAAGAGCGAGAGCGGCGATCATCACTAAGCTCGGTAGAAAAATATTATAAATAAAGCGCTTACCCATTATGAAAAGAGTTGGGGGCGCTTTTTTTATAAATAGTGTCTATATAGTGCCCATCCATGGATTTAATTTCAAAAGATGGGTATAAAAAATGTTTCCAATCCACTAATTAAATAAAACCTAAATTGTAGGGGCAGACCTTAGTGTCTGCCCTAATGAAACTTCTCAGAGACGTTACCAGTTTAGAAATGAGAAAATTTTGTTCAATTTCAATGACGGCGATAATTTTAACCACCCCGTACGATCTTCCCGACCTACGGGGCAGGCATCCATAATTTGAGTATTTCGAGGATTAATCCGCCAAAGTTCGGTGGCGGATTAAAATTTGAGCCCGCCCGAGGCGGATGTCTCACCTGA
>JAFDFT010000615.1 GCA_019309685.1 Deltaproteobacteria bacterium | reverse complement strand
CCCAGAGGGAAAATATAGTCGTCGTGGTTATCCAGTACCGCATGGGACCCTTTGGCTGGTTCCGGCATCCGGCCCCCACGGGTAGTATAAGAACCCGGTCCGGAAATTTCGGTACTCTCGATCACCTCAAAGCCTTGAAATGGGTCAAGCAGAACATTGCCAGCTTCGGCGGGGACCGGAACAATGTCACCGTTGCCGGGGAATCGGCCGGAGCAGCCAATACAATGCACTTGCTGGTGTCTCCGTTGGCCAAAAAGCTCTTTCACGGGGTTTTCATGCAAAGCATTGGCGGGAGTGTCTATTCACCGGAACGGAATGCTGCCAGGGCGCATGATACACTTGTAGACCTGCTGATCGCAGATGGATCCGCCGCGGATGCAGAAGCTGCTGAAATACTTATCGGTTTAATGTCTGACAAAGAAATACGAACCTACATGGAAGGCAAAACCACTGCTGAAATCATGGCCGCTGAACAGTCTAGCAGTATCGGCCCCACTGAAGACGGTTTCGTGATGCCAATAGGCGGTTGGGAGGGAGCCATTAACTCAGGTGATTACAACAAGGTACCCGTCATTGTGGGCAGCAATCAGCACGAATATACATTATGGACCTTTTCGGCTGGTACCGTAACTTCGAATGACTCCCACTGGTATGATCTGTCATCGTTATGGGGCTACGGCCCGTACTGGTTGTATGGGTTGGATTTGATCATGCCGGATCAAGGCGACAAGGACCTGTATCGGTTCACCGCTGAAATGGGCGGTCTCAACTGGCGCTTGTCCAGGGTGGATAACGTTGCCCGATGGTTGAAGACTCAGCAGGATGATATTTACGGCTACTTCTTCAGATGGGACGGTATCACAAGTATCCCAAGCTATTATCTAAGCGCTATTTATCAATTTATCTTCGGAGCTACCCATGCCTCAGAAATTGCTTTCTTCTTTGGATCCCTTGTAGATGTTTGGACTGATGGAGGTGCTTTCAATCCTGGGATGGACACTCTCGGCCGCCAGGCCTTGGCTTTGGCCATGATGGATTGAAGAACCCTCCACCTCCGTAATCGATACTTACATGATTACCGAGGAACTTACAGCTGCATCAGTGGCTGCGCAAAAACAGGAGTACTATGATCTCCTGCCGGAGGATCGTGTCTCACCACCATATTCGTGGAGGGATAAATTTTAACGGGATGTTTTAACTAGTCGACCCTGAAGAAAACGACCACTGGGGGTGCCGTCAAGGTACCCCCATGTGGTTCAGGATCACACGAAGGGATGTCTTCCTTCAGACCTGCTTATCTATTTTCTCGAAACCGAAATTGGTATGATCAACGAGGAAATAACTGAACAAGATGTAATTGACAAGTATTATGAACTCGTGAATTCGTTTCCCTAAACGTTTCAATCAATTATGACGTTGATGATGAATTTTTTCTATTCGGAACACCCATAGGATTCTTCTGTTGAAATTTTGCAGTTTACAAGTGACCATCAATCTATTTTGTAGATCATTTGTCTAAATTACCATAAATTCAGAGTGTAGTTTTACACAAAACCCCGTTGATATGTCATTGCAAGAAATATCGACGGGGTTTTGATTTTGGCTTTAACATACTTTTTCTTTGAAACATACTGCATCTTCCAGGCAGGGAACAATAATGTGTGTGGGCGTCCCCAATGGGTTGCCATGGGTGTTTTTCGTCCGGTGGTTGACGTTGATATCGTAAATCTCTATACCATGTTTCGATCCAAATCCATTCGGCAAGGCTTCATTCATATCATTCTCAAAACTCCAAAAAGTTGTCATTATCTTACCATATATGCTATAAACCAAACGAATTTTCGATCCACTGTTTACCAAAATATGTGAACCGGCATTGCAGTAATTGGCACACCCCGGGTCCTCGGGGCCCGGATTCTTTATTTTTTGTATCGAATGAGCCAGGTGTAAAAGCAGGAAGCAGACGTGAAAAGAGCGATCAATTTTGGATCTATTAATATCGATCATGTTTACCAGGTGGATCATCTGGTGAATCCCGGGGAGACTTTGGCAGCAGACTCATACCAGGTATTTCCCGGAGGCAAGGGATTAAATCAATCTATTGCTTTAGCAAAGGCAGGAGTCGAAGTGGCTCACGTGGGAAAAATCGGTGAAGATGGACTCTGGTTGAGGGAATATCTAAAAAAGAACGGTGTGGACACGACTCTGGTGCAAAATAGTAAAGAAGCGACCGGGCATGCAATGATCCAGGTTTCCCAAACCGGGGAGAATTCGATTATCATTCATAGTGGTGCCAACAGGGATCTGGATTCGCACCTGATTGATGATGCTTTTGCTTCTACATCACCGGGAGATTTTCTTTTGGTACAAAATGAGATCAATGCCGTCGCAGATATTATCAAAGCTGGTCATGAACAAGGATTAATAATATTTTTTAATCCGGCACCAATGAACAAACACGTATTGGCCTATCCATTGGAAAAGATCGACTGGTTGATTGTCAATGAAACAGAAGGAGAGGCGCTGACCGGCAAATCGGCATCACAGGAGATCCTGACCGAATTAAATCGAAGATTTCCCGCCGCTAAAATCGTATTCACACTGGGGGATAAAGGATTATTGTATATCGATTCGAATCGTCAAATGACACTTCCGGCTTATACGATTGAAGCCGCTGATACGACCGCTGCTGGTGATACCTTTATTGGTTTTCTGCTGGCAGCGATCGTTCAGGAGAAAGGACTCGAAACAGCCCTCAAGGAAGCCAGCGCAGCCGCTGCGATTTGTGCCACACGCGTGGGAGCAGCCAGTTCAACTCCTTATCTAAAAGAGGTTCACCAATTTTTGAGAAACAATTAAAGTATAGTTTTTATGAATGACAACTCTATATTGAACAATTAAAACAGACACTGAAAATGGGACATAAGCGTATAGTGCTGGATACCGACCCCGCCATGGGGATGAGGTTTAGAGATTTGGACGATGGCCTGGCAATTCTATTTTTGCTGGCATCCCCGGAGATTGAATTGGAGGGGATAACGATTAATTTTGGTAATGTTGGCGCGTCACGCGGATTTCAAAGCGCTCATGAAGTATTACAAGTGGCAGGAGCCAGTGCTCCTGTTTTCAAGGGCGCTGCTTCCCGAGA
>JAFDFT010000145.1 GCA_019309685.1 Deltaproteobacteria bacterium | reverse complement strand
GCTGTGCCATGGAACAAGGGCATAGTACAGTAAAGAATATCACTGGATTTCAGATTCATAACACATTTCCCAAAACCCAGCATTGAGGAAATCCAGCGCATATGAGGCAAAATCGCCGCTTTCGGCAGGCCCGTTGTTCCGGAAGTAAAGATATAAGTGTAAGGATCATTATTGGTTATTTGACTGGTTGTCGGCGGATTGTCGGTGGAAAAGTTCCTTACCGCTTCTTGCAAATGAATATATCCGGCCGGTATCTCAGTCTGGCCATTATCTGCCAAAAAGCATAACGTGTTCTCCTTTTGTATTTTCAATTCCGGTCTGACGGTCTCAAAAACGTCGATCAACTCCTCCCCGATCAAATACATTTTCCCAGGGGCAAGGTTAATGCTGTGCTTCAATGCACTGGAACGTTGGTTGGTGTTAATTAATGAAGTAATAGCACCAATTTTACAGGCAGCCCCTACAATAATTAGATATTCCGGTCGGTTTTCCACAAATACTACAATGGTATCTCCTTTTTTTAATCCCCGGGACAGAAAATAATGGGCATAACGGTTAATCTCCTGGTTAAACTCTTTATAAGTATAGCGCACATCCTCATACAAGATCGCCGGATTATTGGCAAATTTTACCGCGTTTTCCTCTAAATGAAGGCCTATGGTAACCCCTTTTCCTTCACTGACCTTGTTCAGTTCTTTTATAACAAATAAGAGAGTCGGAAGCCTGAGAAGCAGTGATAAAAGCCCGGGGATAAGCTGTCTGAACTTAACAACTTTAAGAATATTTATGGATTCAGTCATTAGTATTCACCCCCTCTTTTTTTTTAAATGCGCCACATCCTAGACGGTGACCGGGTTGAATACGTAGACCGAGTTGTCTTCCGGAACAACTACCCGCCCGTTTTCCAGTTGATGTTTACCCGGGATTTATCAACGGATACCAAAATCCTTGCCCAGGACTTCTCCGGCACATATAACCCCGGACGCAATCGCACAATCCATTGCGACGCCGGATCCTTTGGCTGTATCTCCAGCAAAATATAAACCGTCGACGTACTCAGATTTGACTGGTATCTTCCGGGTTCCCGGCTGCGAAACACTTTTGGCGATACCTTCCAGTTTCCAGCAGACAATATCCAGTTTCCAGTCGATACTCTCTTTAAAACCCGGGTATATTTCTTCCATGAAGTCCGGTAACCGATTTACCAGCTTATTTACCATTTCCTTGTTCAAGGACTCTTTTTCCGTCATCGGAAGATATGCGGTATAAAGATACTTGCCTTCGGGAGCTACAGACTGATCAAGGACAGACTGGATATTCCAGCAAATATAGACGTCGTAGTCGAATCCCTCTTCCTTCGGCAGAACGCAGGTGTTTTTCAGGCCGAGTCTGGATTCCTTTTCAGGCATGACCAGCTTGTTCAACCCCATATACGGCGCATAGCTGCCGTAACCGTACATTTTTTCGGTTGCAGAAGCCCATTGCTCTGGAAAATGAGACTTGTCAATAACTTTGAAGGTCTGCTGAGCCGGGATATTGCTGATCACAATTTCACTCTCAAACTGCTCCTGTCCGCCGTTTTTTCCGTCGACCATAACGCCGGTAACCTTACCATCCCGGGTTGTAATCCTGTTCACCCGCGTATTGGTTTTCAAGGTTCCGCCAAACGATGCAAACCTGGCAGCGACGGCTTTGGACCATTCCATAACACCTCCCTCAATAAAACCGCCAGTATATTTCAGCAAACCAGTTTGAGCCTTGGGACCAAAAGCATTTTTGAAATAGTGGAAAATATCCCCAACAGAGATGTCTTCTGGATTGTTAATGGTAGAAAACAGGGTGCTTACAGCATGCAAATGATTGTATATGATATCATTTTTGACAATACCTTTTTTCTCTGCCCATTCCTGCAAAGAAACTTTTTCCAGTTTATCGATCTGCTCATCCGTCATCATGCCGCAGTCAGTATAGAAATCCAGGTAGGGAATTCCTTCTTCCCTTGAGATACGATACAGCTCGGGATCGATATAATTGCCAGCGATATCTTGATAAATATTCCCTTTATAATGAGATCCCCAATGGCCACCGTGTTTTTTTAAATCTCCAATTCCCCCAATCAGCACTTCGAAATCATACATATAACCGGCACCATTGGCACTGATGGCGTGATAACCGATGTCCAGGGTGTAACCGGCCAACATGCGTTTCTTAATCATGGTTTTAATTTCAGGCTCCGATCCAGCAAGATAGGAATATTGACTTGCTAAAAGCGTCTTGTACCATTCCAGGCCATTTTCGGATATTTCGCTGCCTTTGATCGATAGAGCCCGTCCCCCAACACGATCGGCCTGCTCCAGTATCAGGACCTGCAACCCTTCTTTGGCCAATAGGGAACCGACAGATAATCCGCCCACACCGGCCCCCACAACAATAGCATCATATTTGTTATTGCCCGACATTTTATTTATTCCTTTCAGGTGATTTTCAAATTGATTAATTTTATGGCTGGTTAATTACCATGAAAATCTGTGTCTAAAATAAAACCGCTGAATACCAAATCAATCGTCTGACTTATGATGAGATCAAGTGACATGTTTTCATATATAAATTCCTTGTTATATGCAAATTGCCGTATTACAGCATCAACCGACCCATGAAAAATATGGGATATTAAAAGCGGCGCTCCTTTTTTTATAATCAACCCCTTTTGCTGTCCTTCTTTAATGAAATCAGCCAGCCTGGCAAAATAACGATTATACAAAAGCTGATTTTCCGGCTCATAAAATTTCTGTATGCAAGGCACATCCATTATCCGCACTTTATATAAATCGCGGTTGTGTTCAACAACTTTGAATGTATAGGTAATCACTGCTTTAAGTTTATCCAGAGCGGTTCCTTTTTTTTTGTCTATTCGGGACATTTCTTCTAAGACCTCTTCAAAAGAATCTCTGAAAATGGTAATCAGAATCTGCTCTTTGCTCGAGAAATAGTGATAAACCAGACCGTGAGAAATCTTAGCATCTTCAGCAATATCAGATATTCGACTGTTATAATATCCTTTTCTGGAAAATGTTCTGATAGCAGCATTGATAATTATATCTCTTTTTGTTATTTTAGGGTTCATTTTTTGGGAAGTTTGTCTAGAACTCTTCACTTATTAAATACTAATAATTACGGATTAAAATCAGGAATGGGGGTAATTACAGATAATTTAGTATTGACTGACAAGTCAATCAACTATAGTATATTTTTTATTTGCTGGAATTGTCAAGTACAAAAGGAATGGGTTGAATCAAATATAAATCATACATCTGATATTACAAAAAATGTATTAAAAAAATAGACTTTTTTTACCATCATAGGTTTTGATTTTATGAAGCAGCTTTTCAGCAGGATGGTGAAGAGCAACTTTTTTTTAAAAAAATGTTAAATCAGCAGTCTTTTTTAAAGGAGAGTAATATGAATCTGATAAACTTATCACTGAAGCAAATTAAGAGATTCGAAAAATGGTGTGATGATGAAAAAATATGAACATAGAGATTATTTGGGATACTGGAACGGTGTTAGGGGCGCTGAACGTAATCCCAAGAATTATCAAAGAAGAGATGACGGTTCCCACATATTTCACAATGCTGAGGAATACTATGAGTGGTGGTATTTTGATGCCGCTTTTGACAATGGATATTATATGGTCGCTGTCTTTCATTACAGGAACGCATTTATCAAGCCGCCTATTCCTTCAGTTCAGGTTACCGTATATAAACCAGACGGGACCCGGATTGACAGGATAGGAGCGTACAAAATCGACCAGTGTTATGGCCACCCGGATTATTGTAATGTCGTTATGGGAGATAACTGGGTCAAGGATAATGGCGAAAACTATGAGTTATATATAAATATCAATAATGTTAAAGCGCATTTGACCTTTAAGAATTCCGTCCCTCCCTGGAAGCTTGGAACCGGTTTTAATTTTAACCAGTCTAAATCGGGTTTGGTCGCCGGTTGGGTTATCCCTGTCCCTGGGGCCATCGTTGAGGGTGAAATGGAGATTAAAGGCGAATCCAGCAAACTCAAGGGCACAGGTTACCATGACCACAACTGGGGCAACTTCTCCATGAACAAGATAATCTGGGGGTGGTACTGGGGAAGAGTCAACCATGAAAAGTACACTATTGTCTATAGCTGGGTATTGCCAAAGGACAAATCAGCGCCGGTCATCTCTCCGCTGTTGATTGCTGACAACAATGAAATCCTGTTATCTACAGATTTAATGACTGCGGAATTGCCGGAAATGATAAGAGATGATCAGTTTCAGCAGGAAGTTCCCAGAAAGATGGTTTTAAACGCCAATGAAAATGGCATAAAATTCAAACTTGACATTAGTACGATTAAAATAATTGAATCGACGAAACTCCCAAAAATAACGGATTCAGACACATATTACTTTCGAAGCCTTGCTGATTACGATCTGATGGTTGAAATAGATGGCATCAAAGATCAGGCAAGAGGTGAGTTTTTACATGAAACCATGTTGCTGTAAATTTATCAACAATGGAGGCGGGGACGTTGTTTCCTGAGTTAACTAAAAGGCTAGGTACAAATAGCTCTGTCCGAAGGTGGATGTCTATGATTATCTTTTTCATGAACCATAACCTTTTTAACCATATCTAGCCGTTTTTGATTGTCTGGCAAGTTAACGCAGGAAACAACGTCCCCCTCGTACCCTGTTTTTATTTCACACATTCATCGGATAGGTCATATTCCCACAGGCTTCAATCATCCACCTCAGGTTCTGGATTTTTATGTCGTAATGAGAATTGCACGGCCCAAGAATCAATCCTCCCCCTTTGGCGGCCTTTTTTACACTTTCTTCAACGTGTTTAAATACCTCCTCTTTCGATCCAAATGACAGCACATGCGTAATATCGAGATGACCCAGAAGCGATAGCCGGTCTCCAGCGATTTCTTTGTATTCCCCCAGGTCCACATCATCGGCATTGGGCTCTATGGAGTGATGCCCGTCAAATCCCCATTTGATGAAATATTCCAAAAGGGGTTTGGTATTCCCGTCTGTGTGGATGATAATCTTTACTCCCTTTTTGTGTGCATGGTCCGTTATTTCCCTGAACGCAGCGCCCAGCAGCTGATCCATCATTTTCGGATTAAGCATGGGGCCGTTTTTAAAGGCCATATCGTCTGAATAGATGATTGCCGGAAAACCCGCGTCCGCAGAGGCGTCAACACATTTTAAATACCAGTTTTTATTATATTCAATTATTTCTTCAAGAAAACCTTTTTCTTTTCGGACGAACTGCATGAATTTTCTAAACCCGAAAGGCTGCCAGATCTGCTCAAAAAGCCCATACAGATGGGAGCCGAAAATATAGATATCCTTACCGAAAAATTCATTGATCGTAATATTAAAATTATACATCTTTTCCGGATGTTCCTGCCACTCTTTTTTATTCCATCGCCTCCAGTCATCAGGTGTTTCAAACATGCCGCCAATATAACCGGGGGTCAATAAATTATCATCTCTGTCGTATACAGCCTTGTAGTACCGTCCCCATATGTCATAAAAATGCGTTGCATCCTTGAATCTAAATATTTCAGCATACACATTCCATGTGGCATCAAACCCCATCATTACATCCGCTTCCACTTTTTTTATACAAAATCTCATAACATCCTTTTCAATGCCGCCGAGCTTATTTATAAGCGGAGCAGCGACATCGACGATCTTGGCAACAAGCGGGTTTTTAAAATATTTGGTTACGTCCTTTGGAACCGGTTTTCCCAGTGCCTCATAAACATAGTTTTGAACATCCATACATGAAATCGTAGGAACCCGGTCCGGCTCTTTGTGCTCAAGCGCAAGTTTAACTCTTTCAATTTTATCCATCATGCCTCCAACATCTTTTTTAGTATTTATTTTAACCTCAATTGAGCGAAAGTTGAGGGTGCTCCAGCTTCCCCGGCGGCGGGATCTACGCTTCGCTCCGACAAGGCATCAAGGGTGAAGCCGTAATAATCTACTGCGAATCCTTGATAACGCAGAAGATGGGGTATCATCGGCTTTTCCCGGAGGGTAAATAAAATGAAATATAAATAATATTTATACCTCATCTATAGAAGATATATAAAAATAGGAATAAACCAAGCTATACCCTTAATCCCTATGTAATTAGTAAAAGTTTTTCATTTTATTTACGCTCATTTGAGGTTTAATTTGCCGCTCAGGCAAATGATCCAAGCCTACGATACGCCAAGAAGATTATCAAATATCCTGACAGCCTGTACCGCGTTTGATCCAT
>JAFDFT010000614.1 GCA_019309685.1 Deltaproteobacteria bacterium | reverse complement strand
CGCAAAAAATTAAATAATATGTCCCCGTAACAGGTTCTATCTGGATGTAGTTCTGTATGCTAACTATTTAAAGTGGAGGTATGACCATGGAAGATAGACTTTGGCACAAAGCGTATGCACCTCAAGTCCCACCGAGCATTGATTATGAAAATATAACAATGCCCGAGGCATTGGAACGAACTGTAAAAAACTTCCCTGACAACATATCCCACATTATGATGGGGAAGAAAATTACATTTAGTCAGTTAAATGATCTGGTGAACAGATTCGCCTCCGCGCTGGCGGATCTTGGCATTAAGAAGGGAGATAAGGTGGCCATTATGCTGCCGAATATGCCTCAGGCGGTCATTGCTACCTATGCTGTTTTCCGGCTGGGCGCGGTTGTGGTAATGCATAATCCCCTTTATACGGAACGAGAGCTTGAGCATCAGTTAAATGATTCGGATTCTGTGATGGCCATTTGCCTGGACCTGCTTGTTCCGCGAATTCAAAAACTTCAAGAAATCACAAATGTCCAAACGATTATCGCGTGTCATATTCGAGACTATCTTCCATTCCCGCTAAAGCAGTTATTTCCATTCGTAAAAAAAGAAATGCATCGTAAAACAAATCCAAAAGAAGAGGTGCATGACTTTCTAGATCTGGTCAATGCATACCCTCCAAAACCGCCTTCCCCGGACATCACTTTTGACGATCTGTCCACGCTGCTATACACAGGAGGCACGACAGGGCTGTCAAAAGGTGTCATGCTGTCTCACAAAAACATCAGCATCAATGTGCAGCAGCTCAAAGCATGGATTTATGATGCCGAAGAGGGGAAAGATTCGTTGATTGGGATATTTCCGTTTTTCCATTCAGCCGGATTCACGGCAATCATGAACCAGAGTATTTTCAGAGCCCTTACAGTGCCGTTGATTCCCAGACCGGAACCGAAGGTAATTCTTGAAGCGGTTCGCAAGTACAAGCCGGACTGGTTCCCCTGTGTGCCTACTATTTATGTGGGAATTTTAAGCCATCCGGATTTTAGCAAAACGGACTTTTCCTGTGTGAAAGGGTGTGTGTCTGGTGCGGCGCCCCTGGCGCTTGAGACCATTAAGGAATGGGAATCTAAGGTCGGAGCTACTATTGTCGAGGTATACGGACTGAGTGAAACCTCCCCGTTATCACACGCCAATCCATGGGGAGGGACAACTAAAGTGGGTAGTGTTGGTGTACCTGTTTCGGATACGGATTGTAAAATAGTAGATATTGATACAGGAACAAAAGAAATGGGGATTGGCGAGTCCGGTGAGATTCTTTTGGCAGGACCACAGGTAACAAAAGGCTACTACGAAAAACCTGAAGAGACGGCAGAAGTGTTTAAGGATGGATGGTTTTACACCGGAGACATTGGATATATGGATGATGAAGGATATCTTTTTATTGTTGATAGAAAAAAAGATATGATTATTGCGAGCGGGTACAACATTTATCCAAGAGATATTGATGAAGTGCTTTTTGAACATCCAAAAATAATGGAAGCCTGCGCTGTAGGTATATCTGATCCATACAGAGGAGAGACAGTAAAAGCATTTATTACTCCCAAGCCCGGTGAGACATTGACGGAAGAAGAAGTTATTTCCTATTGCAAAGAAAAGCTGGCCGCTTATAAAGTACCTAAATTAGTTGAATTCATGGATGATTTGCCAAAAAGTACAGTGGGCAAAGTACTGCGTAGACAACTTAGAGAAATGGATGAAGAAAAAACAAAGGGCAAGGAAAGCAGCGAATAACTAAAAAATACAATTAAAGAACATATCAATGACTTTTCGCACTTAAAAACTCGGTTTTTGTTTTATATAACCGAGTTTTTAAATTCAAAGATGCAGAAATCTATAATTTCTAAAGAGGATGACATGACTGATGAACACTATATAAAACTACAAGAATTTCTGGATCAATTCCCATTAGGATTTCCAAAAACTTCCTCAGGTGTTGAGATTAAAATCTTAAAAAAGCTTTTTAATGAGGAGGAAGCAAAACTTGCTGTTCTGTTGCCAATATTGCCGGAAACAGTTGAAAATATAACGGAAAAGATGGAAATGGACACTGGGAATCTTGGAGAAAAACTTGA
>JAFDFT010000613.1 GCA_019309685.1 Deltaproteobacteria bacterium | reverse complement strand
TGAAATTCATACACCTTACGGCGCCACAGAAGCAGTTCCGATTATTTCCATCACAAGCGACGAAATACTATCAGAAACAAAAATACTAAGCGAACAGGGCTACGGCATATGCATCGGGCGCCCTATCAACAACATTGATATACATATTATTAAAATTACGGATGACTCCATAGAAAAATGGAACCCCAATCTTATTATTGAAGATCGCGAAATAGGAGAAATTGTTGTTTGTGCAGATCATGTATCCCAAAAATATTATCAAAATCCTGAAGCGGATGCTCTTTCCAAAATTCATGATAATGGCAGGATATGGCACAGGATGGGTGATCTTGGATGGAAGGATACTCAGGGCAGGTTTTGGTTTTGCGGCAGGAAAGGCCATCGCGTTATTACGGATGACAAGACCTTGTTTACCATTCCCTGTGAATCGATATTTAATAACCATCCACGTGTTTTCAGAAGCGCACTGGTGGGTATTGGAGCCGCTCCGAATCAAAAACCAGTGATCTGTATTGAGCTTGAAAAAAATGTGCGGTTTTCTAGAAAAAAAGAAATTAAAAGAGAACTTCTTGAGCTAGCGGGCAGTACTCACCTGACCACCAGCATTGATACGATTTTATTTCACAAATCATTTCCTGTTGATATTCGCCATAATTCCAAGATATTCCGGGAGAAACTTAAAGTTTGGGCTGAGAAAAAGATAAAGTGATATAAATTTAGAAACGAAAACATCGTCTATGACAAATTTAGATATTTATTCAACCCAGCATGTTCCTGGATGCCGGGTCGAACCCGGCATGACAATATGTAGTTATACCAAGCTTTATTTTACGCTTGAGATTTGGGCTTTACGACAGCAATAAATTGTTTTAGTAAAATTTGGATGCACGAAGTGAAACTCAATATCACTCGAACCCTTGAATCCCTGAATCCTTGGAACCTTTGCACTTACTTGATTCAAAATCCCGGTATTCATAAAAAAAATAAAATACTATGTCTAATCACACTCCTGAAAAAGTTCTCGTAACAGGCGGAGGCGGTTTTCTGGGAAAAGCCATTGTCCGAAAACTCATTGAAAGAGGAGACAGGGTTTCAAGTTTTTCCAGGAGCTCCTATTATGAATTAAAAAGTTTGGGTGTCACGCAAATACAGGGTGACATCAGTGATTTTGAGGCCGTTGAGCGTGCATGCAATGGTGTAGATCTTGTGTTTCATGCGGCAGCCAAGCCCGGTATATCCGGAAAATATTCAGAATATTATCAAACCAACTTTAAAGGCACTAAAAATATTATAGAATCCTGTAAACGGCACGGAGTCTCAAGGCTGGTCCATACCAGCTCACCCAGTGTTATTTTTGACGGCATGGATATGGAAGGTATTGATGAATCAGCCCCCTACCCTGTCACCTATCATGCTTCCTATCCAAAGACAAAAGCCCTTGCGGAAAAGGAAGTGTTAAAATCCATAAATGATGAATTAAAAGCCATTATTCTCCGACCGCACCTGATCTGGGGACCTGAGGATAATCATCTGATTCCCGGTATTATTCAAAGAGCCCATCGCCTGCGCATTATCGGTCATGGAAAAAATAAGGTAGATACGATTTATATTGAGAATGCCGCGGATGCCCATATCCTTGCAGCGGATCGACTAAAAGAATCTCCTGGTTTGTCTGGCAACATATATTTCATTTCACAGGATGAACCCGTCCTTTTATGGGAAATGATCAACAACATTTTAAAAGCAGCTCACCTGCCTAAAATAGAAAAATCTATACCTAAAAACATTGCGTGGGCAATCGGTGCTGTAATGGAATTTGTTTATAAAACATTATCTCTTTCATCAGAACCGCCCATGACCCGTTTTGTGGCAAATGAACTTGCAACTTCTCACTGGTTTGACATCAGCGCGGCAAAACAGGATTTGGGGTATCAACCTATAATATCAACTGCTGAAGGCCTTCAGAGGCTTGAAGTGTGGCTTCAAACGAATAAACAAGGAATAGGAATAAAACATGGAACTCACTGATCTCGCACCCCTGGAAAAATGGATTTCATTTGAAGAGGAAGTGGTTAAACGGTCAGGAATGGACGTCAATGCCTTTAATCGTGAAGGTATACGCATCTCTGAATTTAAACACTGGGCCAATAAACTCTGCCCTGCCATAAAAGCAACAGATAAAGGACAGGCATTTATCTGCGCGGTTGCTCATATGAATATCGCCGCGATGGCCGCTCAGGAAGAAGACGTTGTTATTGAAGAATGCGACGCGGGTCTTTTAAAAATGGTTATACCCATATTTATTAAAGATGAGTTTGTTGGATCATTCGCATGCTGCGGATTTCTTCTGGATGATGGCGAGGTAGATTCATTTATGGTCAACAAAACTACCGAAATAGATGAAGAAGAGATTGACACGTTATCCCAAGGCATACAATCCATAACAATGGAAAAAGCCCAAGAGCTTGCGGCGTTTATTAAAAAGGAAATTGACAAGCTTGTTGGTAAGTATTGATAAATCATCAAGAACAAATAGCTAATAATGATTGCAAAAGTTTTAAGTTTTACGTTTTAAGTATCTGATGATTTTAATGGTGGGTTTTATTATATTTAGCCATAGCTACGGAGGAAGATATTGCAGCTATGATGGCCGGTAAATAGTTACATCGAGAAAAGGATTATCATCAAATAATCATACAGTCGGCCACGAGCTCCCAGAGGTATTTCACCTCAAGATCCTCCATGCCATACTCTTTCTTGATGCTGTTGAACTGGCCATGACAGCTGTGACAGGGGACCACCAGCATCCCGGCGCCGGTCGCCCGGATCTGATCCATTTTTCTCCTACCATAAAAAACCCGGTCTTCATTATATCCATT
>JAFDFT010000144.1 GCA_019309685.1 Deltaproteobacteria bacterium | reverse complement strand
TTTACCCTCATGAATTCAGCGGCGGGCAAAGGCAGCGAATTGCAGTGGCAAGAGCTTTATCCCTTAATCCAAAAACCATCATCCTTGATGAGCCTCTTTCAGCGCTGGATGTATCCATTCAGGCTCAGATACTAAACCTTCTTATCGATCTGCAGAAAAAATTAAACCTGACATTTCTTATTATTTCACATGATCTTGCTGTTGTTGAGCATATTAGTGACAACATTGGCGTGATGTACCTTGGCACATTGGCAGAGCTTGCGCCCAGTGATAAGCTATACAGCAATCCTAAACACCCTTACACTGTAGCGCTTCTTGAATCGGTTCCTATTGCGGATCCGGATGCCAAAATGGCCGTCAGCCTGGAAGGTGAAGTTCCCAGCCCTTTAAACCCTCCGCCAGGATGCCGTTTTCATCCCAGATGCCCTAAGGCAATACCAGTGTGTAAAGAAGCGGACCCTGAAATGAAAGAAGTTTCTTCTGGGCATTATGTGAACTGTCATCTATTTTAAACGAATATCTAACTAAAAAAGCCGGGCGCATAGTGCCCGGCTTTTTTAGTTTATAACTGTTTAATTAATTTAAATCTTTATATATATACTCAATATCACTTGTCAGGATTGTATCAACAAAGGCTTTTCCAATACCTTTAATAAGCACAAAATAGATATGATCTCCCTCCTTCTTTTTGTCCGCCATAATCGCTTTAAGAATTTTCCCTTTATCCACCTTTAAACATGTTGGAAGATTTAGATTATCAAGCAAAGAACGGATTCGACTGACATCCATTTCTGCAAGGAAACCTTTTTTTTCAGAAAGACGACTGGCGAGCACCATCCCAATACTTATCGATTTACCGTGAGGGAGTTTTGACGTTTTTTCTATGGCATGCCCAAAAGTATGACCAAAATTTAGTTTACGTCGTTCTCCTCTTTCCGTTTCATCTTTATTTACTATCTCCGTTTTTATTAAAACAGACTTATAAATTAGACTCTCAATCACCTGTGCTTCCAGTTGAAGCGCGCTCTTATAATTTTCTTCCAGATATTCAAACATTTCTTTATCTTTTATAACAGCATGCTTGACAATTTCGGCGAAACCGCATGAAATTTCATCTTTCGGAAGTGTTCCCAAGAGGTTCTGGTCACAAATAACAAACTCCGGCTGATTAAAAACCCCTATCATATTTTTATAGCCGTGAAAATTTACACCATTTTTACCACCCGTGCTCGCGTCGACTTGAGACAATAAGGTTGAAGAAACAAAACCGAATCGAATGCCGCGCATGTAAGTAGACGCTATAAAGCCTGCAATATCGCACACAATACCGCCGCCAATACCGACAATATACGATGACCTGTCCGCACCAATTTCAACAAGCCGCTGATAGATCGATTTTACAGTATCCAGATTTTTTATTTTCTCTCCAGTTCCGATTTTAATGATCTCAGTATCTGGAAAATCATTTTTATAAAGCTGCCACACATTCTTGTCTGTAATGATAATCGGATTTGCTTCAGGGAGGTATTTGCTCAAATTGCCGAGCGTTTCTCCTATAATGACTTTTGAATTCCCTGTGCCTCCATGAACGTTAAGAACCTTCACCTGGTTTCCTCCATTTTCCTGGTGTTCAGATCATTATGAAAAGATATAAACCCTCTTGATTCTCCTTGCGTTATATCTCCAATCTGTTTAAATTATTCATATTTTATTTTCCCCAAATTAGCAAACCCATAATTGCGGAAAGAGAGCACCGCATATACTTTCTCATTTAACCAAATGATTGCCTGAATAAAGATGTTCTGATAACTATTTAACTTTGAAGATCTCTTAAAAGTCCATTGATGGCAAAGAAAAAAGTTCAAGCTCAAGGTGCGCAAACCCTGGGGGATGAGGCGAAACACAGAAATTGGACTTTTTGAGAGGCCGTCAACTGTAACATTTGCATTGTTTAACAGCCACGGAGTTATCTTTTGACAAAGCATCATCATATTATCAAAGAAATAGAATCACTTTTAACCGAGGCGTTCACCTTGGATGATCGAGCCGCTCGCAATAAACTTGCTCTTGTCAAGCGTTTGAATCGCAAGGATTATGATGAAAAACTTTTGCAGGATTTAAATAAACTTAAAAAACGTCTTCGCATATCCGCCAAAAATCGATTTGATCGAAAAACCCATGTTCCAAAAATCTCTTTTTATGAATCCCTTCCTATTACGGCTAAGAAGGGTGAAATCATTGATGCTATAATAAAAAATCAGGTGGTTATTGTTTCCGGCGAGACGGGTTCAGGCAAAACCACGCAGCTGCCAAAATTTTGTCTTGCCGCGGGCAGGGGAATTGACGGGAAAGTTGGATGCACTCAACCCCGAAGGATTGCTGCGATCACGGTTGCGCAGCGAATCGCCTTCGAACTCGGGCAAAAGCCCGGCCATTCTGTAGGGTATAAAATTCGATTCAAAGATGTAACCTCTAAAGATGCGTTTATTAAAATAATGACCGACGGCATGCTTCTGGCAGAAACTCAAAATGATCCATTTTTAAATGAATATGACACGATTATCATTGATGAGGCCCATGAAAGAAGCTTAAATATTGATTTCATTCTTGGAACGTTGAAGAAGCTTTTAAAACAAAGAGATGATCTTAAACTGATTATCACCTCAGCTACACTTGACACGAATAAATTTTCAAAAGCCTTTAACAAGGCCCCTGTGATTGAAGTCTCGGGTCGAATGTTTCCGGTTGATGTTCGCTATTTTCCCTTAGAATCCATAAGTAATGAAGCCAACGACCAAACACACATCGATATGTCGATTCATGCGATTGATAAAATTTATAAAGAAACACATAACGGCGATATTCTTCTTTTTATGCCAACCGAACAGGATATCCGCGAAACCACTGAAATTATAAAA
This sequence comes from Deltaproteobacteria bacterium, assembly GCA_019309685.1. Taxonomy (GTDB): domain Bacteria; phylum Desulfobacterota; class Desulfobacteria; order Desulfobacterales; family JAABPS01; genus JAABPS01. The sequence goes on along the minus strand of JAFDFT010000144.1, from coordinate 3,433 downwards.
GGAAAAAACTATAAAAATATTCACGTGCTCCCTTTATTCGCTAGACTTTCTGCAAATGAACAGTCTAAAGTTTTTTCACATGTAACTGAAAGAAAGATCATTATCGCTACGAATATCGCTGAAACGTCTATTACCATACCCGGCATTAAATATGTCATCGATACAGGCCTGGCACGTATTTCACACTACACACCTCGATCCCGAACCACGTCCCTGCCGGTCGTTCCTGTTTCTAAGAGCAGTGCTGACCAGAGAAAGGGAAGGTGCGGTCGCGTGGAAAACGGTGTGTGTGTACGGCTGTATTCTGAAGAAGATTACACAGGACGGTCTCTTTATACTCCGCCTGAAATCCTTCGAGCCAACCTTGCTGAAGTCATCTTGAGAATGATCGATCTAAACCTCGGGAATATTTCTGAATTTCCATTTATTGACCGGCCTTCTGAAAAAAGTATCCAAGACGGTTTTAGTCTTTTAACTGAGCTTGGCGCTATCTCTGATAATTCATTAAAGGAAAAATCAGGGAAAAAGACAAAGCCAAAATACACCCTTACAAAAAAGGGTAAATTGATGGCTAAAATCCCATTGGACCCAAGGTTATCACGCATGCTTATTGAGGCTCAACAAAGAGGCTGTGTTGAAGATATTAAGGTCATTGCCTCGGTGCTAAGCCTTCAGGATCCTCGCGAACGCCCAATTGAAAAAGCCATCGATGCCGATAAAGCGCACGAAAATTTCTTAGATCCTCATTCTGATTTTATTACTCTCTTAAATATATGGAAGCACTTTAATAATACGTGTAAAAAGAATCGCGCCGCAGCGATATCCATGAGCCAGATGAAAAAATACTGTAAGAAACATTATCTTTCATTTAAACGGATGAGGGAGTGGCAAGACATTTATTCTCAGGTTTCAGCCATCCTGAAAGAACACGGTAGCCGGCAGGTTCACCGCAATATGGATGTAAAGAGCAAGAAAGTATCTGCCAAACAAAGCTTTACGCCTGGTTACACGTCTATTCATAAATCCATTCTCAGTGGGTTTCTTTCCAATATTGCTTTCAAAAAGGAAAAAAATCTTTTTCATGCTTCTCAAAACAGGCAGGCCATGATCTTTCCAGGCTCATCCCTTTTTAATAAGGCAGGGAGTTGGGTTGTGGCAGCCGAAATGGTTGAAACATCGCGGCTTTTCGCGAGAACAACTGCAAATATTGATCCGGGATGGCTGGAAGATCTTGGCGGCCATTTATGCAAATACAAATATTTACACCCGCATTGGGAAAAAGGTCGTAGTGAAGTTGTTGCCACAGAGCAGGTAACCCTTTTTGGGCTCATTATTGTTACAGGACGAATCGTATCCTATGGCCCCGTTAACCCTGAAGAATCAACTGAAATTTTTATACGAAATGCATTAGTACAATGCGATGTGAAAGAGATACTACCCTTTATGGAGCATAATAAAACACTTGTCCATGATATTGAAAATATTGAAAATAGGCTGAGAAGAAAAGACATTTTGGTGAGCGAAGAAGATTTGTACGAATTTTACAGGCAACGCTTGCCTGTATGTTATAGTTTGCCGATGCTTAAAGAATTCGTCAAACAGAAAGTCGATGATCGGTTTTTGCGGATGACGTCTGAAGATCTTTCCCTTTATTTCCCAAAAGAAGATGAACTTTCGCTTTATCCGGAAAGCATTAAGCTCGGAGATCGAGACTACAGCACACTGTACAAGTATGATCCAGGAAAAAAAGAGGATGGCGTGACTGTTCAGATACCATCTTCCTTAGCCGCGGCGGTTCCTCATGAACAAATTGACTGGCTGGTTCCCGGACTTTACAAAGATAAAATAACCGCTCTCATCAAAGGGCTTCCGAAAGAATTCAGAAAAAAACTCGTGCCCCTGCCCAATACAATTAAGATTATTTTAAACGAAATGCCTATAACCGATGCTTCTCTTATTACCGCCCTGGGATCCTTTATTTACAGTCGTTTTAGCGTAGATATCCCCGCCTCTGCATGGCCTGAAAAGTCCTTGCCCGATCATCTCAGAATGCGGATTGCTATTACAGACGCAAAAGGAAAGGAACTGGTTTCCAGCAGAGATAAAACCGTTCTATCCCAGCACAGCGGACCGAAAATTAACAATGTCATGACCGATGATATCAAACAAGCAGTAAAGAAGTGGAAGCGATCAGATATTACAAAATGGGATTTTGGAGATCTGCCTGAAATCATCCACATTACATCTGCTAAAGGCCAGGATTTCATTATGCATCCTGGGTTAGAAATTAATCCACAAACAGCTAAAAACGTTAACCGTAACCTTTTCACTACAAAAGATGAAGCCGCCATCTCCCATCCGTTAGGCGTTGAAGCTCTTTATAAAATTCATTTTGCAAAAGATTTAAAATTTTTAAAAAAAAGATTAACCTTGCCAAAAGATATTACAAATAAGTCTGTATACTTTGGCGGAGCAAAACAGTTTGAAAAAATCCTATTTGATGGCATTGTTAGCAGGTTGTTTAAAAAAAATGTTCGCGTTCAAAAAGATTTCTATTCTCATGCGGACTCAATCGCATCCACAATTCTACCGGTGGGAACGAAATTATTAGATAGCGCTGTTAATGTTCTTGACGCCTATCATGAAACACGATCAGCCATATCCAACCTTGAAATGAAAGTGAAATCAAATAGTCCGGGTGCAGCATTTCTGGAACATATGAGAACAGAGCTGGCCAAGCTGGTGCCTGAAAATTTAATAGAACTTTACGATATTGATAAATTTTCTGATATTGTCAGATACCTAAAAGCAATGACAGTTCGGATAACCCGAGCAGTGGATAATTTTGAAAAAGACCAAAAAAAGGCGGACGACGTCGCTGTCTATACGGACAGTTTGGATACGCTGTTGAAATCGATGTCCGCGTCTACTTCAGAAGAAAAGAAAAAGGCTATTGAAGATTTTTTCTGGATGATTGAAGAATATAAAATATCCGTGTTTGCCCAGGAGCTTAAGACTGCGGTACCTGTTTCAAAGAAACGGCTGAGCAGCAAATTAAAGGAAATTGAAAGAATGATTTGACGTGTATGTTAAGATCTTTTGTTGCAAGAAACAGATAATGGCTGTTTTCTAAAGGCAATATCTTAATTATATTCGAGAACACATTTCAATGACTCAATATTTGGTGTTTATTCAAATTTATCTACCCGGTTATCGGAAAAAGGCAAGTGAATGTACTTATATGGATTCCTCAGATAATTTTGGCCTTTTAGATAATAAGAAACGAAAATATACATAACTGTCATCACCCGTATACACAGCCGTCATCACCCGGCTTGACCGGGTGATCCAGGGTTACAGATAAAATTTTACGTTTATACTTAAACAAAAAAAAGGATGTATAGAATACGTTGGTATCTGGATACCCCGGATG
>JAFDFT010000143.1 GCA_019309685.1 Deltaproteobacteria bacterium | reverse complement strand
TGCCTATACATCGAAATATACAGCAACAAAACTAGATGCCACAATTGCATTATGTAATGTGCTATTTTGAATCTGAAAAATGCCTAGATATACGAAAACGTTGTCATAAAAATGGGGGTTGATGAAATTCGACAGATAAAAGAATAGTAAACGGAAACATCCTTAGGTGCTCAGATTACGCGGGCTGTATTCTGAAATTAAAGAAGCCCCAAAAAAATCCTATCATGGCAAATATAAGCGCGTATAGATCTTTATATTTAAAATAGAATTTATCCGCGATGGTTAATCTTTTTTCCGGTTCACCAATTTTTGCAGGAATCACACGGGGAATCCAGCCGAACATTTTTTTACCGATCAGCACTTTATTCCATCGTATTTTATTTTTGGACTTAATATCTGACAATAATATCAGAGTGCCCGAACTTACCGTCATTACTACCGGGGATTCGAATGATCTATCTTGATGTATGCTTGTATTGTCTTCCAGTACTTCTACAAACAGATGTTTAGATTGAAAAATATTTTCTTCAGACTTAGGGACAACGTCAGGGGGTATAAAGACAAAAGACAGGTAAATGGCAAAAAAAACCAGGCAAAAATTAAAACCGCCATTTATAAATTGCAAAATAATATGGGGAATCGTTTCTTTAGCTAAAATGATCACAGTCAATATTAAAAAAAATGAAACTACCACAGCTGATATAGCGGGATGTTTATAAAAAAAATCCTGAGGGTTTAAAATTAAAAGCGCGAGATATTCTGAATCGGCAATAACATATCTGAAATATTGAAGATACAAAAAGTATAGTGTGAAGATACTTGCGATTGCGTAAGAAACTATTAACATCTTTTGCCTGGGAACGACTGGCAAATAGGCGTGGAAGCGTATGTCATCAATAAGACTCGGAAAAGCTTCCCAATCGCAATTATAGATTGAGATCGCCTTTTTCTTTCCTTTTGGGGTAAAGCTGCCCCTCTTTATAAGTTTGAAGTCTTTTTTGTTGAGCTTTGCGGCTGTTGAATATGAAGCAAGTATTTCGCCTGCCTTGCAATGACTTTCCATCCTTGCAGCCATATTAACGGCATCACCATATATATCTTTGGACTCTATAATTGCTGTTCCTGTATGAATTCCAATTCTAACCTTTATTTTAAAATCACTATCTCTTTGGTGCTCATTTTCTAAAACCTGCTGAATGGCGACCGCAGCCTTTAACGCGTTTTCCGGTTTCTTAAATGATGCCATGACCCCATCACCGATGGTTTTTACAAGTTTGCCGCGAAATTTCTTTATCACCGGGAAAATAAGCCTATTGTGCCTGTCAACCATCAGCCGGCCGTTGATATCGCCATATTCATCCCAGTGTTTTGTTGACCCTTCAATATCAGTAAAAAGAATCGTTATCGGTTTTTTTGAAACCTTGATTTTACTGGCGACACTGTTCGATATAATTTTATTATTTTTTTTAGGCATTTTTTATATTTTCCACGTGAAATAGAAGGCACGCACTTATTAAGTTCAATTGGAATTAAGAAATATCACCATTTTCACACGTATGTCAATGGTGAGCAGATTGATGTTATTGTATTTATGGTATGACCGATTCAATCAACGCTGACGTATTAGTAAGTTTTCAAAAATTTCGTATGAGAACAGATCTTGATTTATAAAGATATAGATAGTAAATAGATTGTAACCATCTCCAAAAGAGTTGATGATTCTGATAGGGTCCAAAGAGTCGAGGATTCCCCGCTCAAAGCCTCTCCCGGACAACGAGACGGAACCCGGGATCTTCGAAAAGATACATAAATGAAGTGCTAAAAACCTATAAATAATTAAGCGTTTCGAAATATATTTTTTGATTATAACACCCTTGATTGAAAAATATCGAATAATGAACGCCGAATAGTCGAATATCGAAGAGTATGCATAACGTAACTGGAAAAATAAAAAAGAAAACTTCGTGATTCAGTGTTCGATATTCAGCATTCGACATTCGCTGTTCAAATAAGAGCTTGTCAGGATTTTAAAGTTCTACCGGGGAGATTGAAAGGATGCTTAAGGCTTTAATAAAATCACTTGAAAGCAAACACTTGAACCCTTGTCGAAGACCCCGAGGACTTTCGAGGGGAATCATGGAATCCCTGGACCCTTTTTCCCAAATAACTGGGAGAAGAACCGTAAATTGCAACGACTTTACATATGATTTAAACTGCAATGTTTATATGTTTTGATAGAGATGCAGCAGGAAACACAAAACAATTTTCTATGATTAGGCGAGAAAACATAATAAATGAGAAATATCCCATGAATATAAAAAAAAGATTTTTAACCCTCCTACTTATATCTCTTGTTATCCATGCTGGATGTTTTAAGGGAATCAAAGTAAATGATATAAATGAAAAGCCTGTGCCCATTGAAACCATGCTGTCCAATGCCCTTTCGGATCTGGGATTGATGACTGAGATTTATGGAAGCAGTTCATTAAAAATACAAAGCGCACCCCTGGTTGACCGGACAGGTCCTGAATGGAAAAAAGGAGGAGAAATTTCCCGAAGTTTTACAGAAAAGATAAAAAGTGCTGTTTCATCTATTGGCGGGAGAGTAAAATTTATTCCTTATGACCCTGTTTTTGCTCATGTTCAGATGGTTAAATATGAAACGGACATTGAAAAGAGGCTTTTTCCTGATGTCGTCATAGAAGGAGAGATAATCAATTTCAATCCTGGAGAAAAAGAAAAGGGAGGGAAAGGCTGCAGCGCGAGGATTGCTTTTGATTTTATTGATTTTCATACATTGGCCAGTATCCCCCGTGTTCGTACAGAAAACGATGTCCAAGTAAATAAAGGTAAGAAACGAAACACGCTCGGTATTATGCTTTCTGGATCTCTATATCAAAAAGAAGGGGCCATAGAAAAAACAAATGGCGGCGGGGATCGAGCGACACGAATGCTGGTTGAACTCAGTGTGATCCAGCTTATCGGAAAGCATCTTGCCATTCCCTACTGGAGGTTGCTGGATGGAGCGGAAGCTGATCCAATTGTTTTCGATGCGATTAAATGGACGTATTATAAAATGGATGAACGTGAAAAAATATCAAAAGTCCAGGAATTGCTGTTTTTGCATGGATATGATGTGACACCATCGGGAACCATGAACATGGAAACAAAAATAGCTTTGCAGGACTATGAAAACACACAGACGCTTTTTCATAGACCTGTAGATCAGAATCTCTTTTTTAAACTATACCTTTCACTTCCGATCACGGATGAAACACTTGAAAAAAGGTTTTATCTGGATCGTATGCTTAATCCTTCCTAAATAGTGCCCATCCATAAATTGCTATTTTGCCCGATTTCTTTGTCCCCGATGAGCGGGATCTTCGCTATGCTTCGAAAGGCTCAAATTTTAATCCGCCACCGAACTTTGGCGGATTAATCCTCGAAATACTCCATAATTTAATCCCAAGTAGGTGTATTTAGATAGCATCTGTAAAGAGCTCCATTTAAATCAGGTTTACCTCACAGTTGGTTTGGAAAAAGGATCCGAGTGCACTGGGGGTTCCCCGCTCAAAGTCCGGGATCTTCGACAAGTGTTTGTTTTCTAATAATCTTATCAAAGCTTTAAAGATTCTTTCGACCTTCACAGGCATTTATTTTAACAGCGAATGTCGAATCACGAATGTTTTTTAATGTTTTTCGCCAGTGGTGTTAATGGTTGTCACAAATATCGCAATGAGCTGGTTTGTCCATTCACCAGATCCTCAAGATCATATTTTTTATCTTCTTTTGTATTGTCTGATAAGTTAAAGAACTTCTTCGATATTCGACATTAGGTGTTCATCATTCGATATTTTTCAATTAAGGTTCTTTGAATCGGCAGTTCTTTGCAATATTTTAAATTTAGTATAAGTCTTAAGTACTTCACTCGAACCTTGGAATCCTTGGCCCCTTGAATCCTTTTAAGATCATCAGCTTTTTTAGAAATGTTCCTAATTTTATTTGTAGACTAAATATTCGGGGTATCCGTCTCAGGTATTAAAAAACGCGAAAGGAGGGCTTTCAAATGAACAAGAAAAATTTGTGGATAATATTAACGGTTAGTCTGGTAAGCTTTTTCATCATTATTCCGTCATCCTGGGCAGGGGCAAAGCAAAGAAATCGCTGGGAGGGTGTGGCCATGGGTATTGGTGCCGCAGTTCTAGGACACGCGCTATTTAGCAACTATTACGCGCATCATGTTCCCGCTCCTGTTTATTATAAACCGCAACCACGGCGACCGCGTGGACACTGGGAATACATGAAGGTATGGGTTCCTCCCACCTATATGAAAGTATGGAATCCCGGTCACTACAATAAAAGAGGAAGGTGGGTACCAGGAACGTGGATGAAGGTCAAAAAAGAGCCGGGTCAGTGGGTAAAAGAGAAAATTTGGGTAACCAGCAGGCATCGGTAAATAAACTGTCTGGTTTTAGACCTGTCCGAAGCAACGGTGCATCAAGCTGAAAGCGTGTTGTTTCGGGCGGGTTAGATTCTATTGTAACAGACCTCCATAACCTCCTATTTTTCTAGAACATATCTAAAAAAAATCAATAAGCCTCCACCAAGAAAGCTAAAGGCTGGATGTAAATGTGAACGCTTTTATAGAGTGAAATTCATATAAAACCTCATAATAACAATGCTATAAGCCCTAAATGCAATTATAAGGCTTTGTGATTTTAGTCATGGTAATCCCCGAAAATGTATTTTCCAATTCATATTCCTATAGTTACTAGTCCTCCTACTTTTTTAGGGGTTAAGTGTAATTTTACTATAGCACAATATGTTGTGCGTAATATTGCTTGACACACAATTAGTGGTATGTTAAAATTTGACATAACTAAATTGTGTTTTATAGTTAAGAGCATAAAAACTTACAAATCGAATCATGGCATAGAGGTTGCAATGATTAAATTTTAGAAAGAGATTATAAGAAAATGAGAAAAATAAAGAAGAAAAAATATGCCATAACGCCTTCTTTAGCGGGTATGGCGGGGTGGCTGTTTATAGTTACAATTGTTATGGGGGTTTTCTTTGCTCTTCCAAGAGAGGTACAGATTCAAACTCAGAATCTGACTGATGAAGTATTGGGCGAGATGGTGATTGTGGCGCCATCACAGGCAGCCTTGGAGGCCGAAGTCGCTTTAATTAAAAAGCACGGGGAAAAGGAAAATCGCCTGTCCAGCCGAATTATGCTTCATTCAGATCGGTTATTTGACCCTATTATATTTCAAGCGGCAAACCGTCATAATGTGGAGCCTGCACTTGTTAAAGCGATTATTATGGCTGAGTCCGGATATAACTCAAAGGCGATTTCCAACAAGGGAGCAAGAGGTTTGATGCAGCTTATGCCCGCAACCGCGGAAATGCTGGGTGTGGAAGATTATTATCATCCTGAAGATAACATTAACGCTGGCGTAAAATATTTCAAACAGCTGCTTAACCAATTTGATGATGATGTGGAATTGGCTTTAGCCGCTTATAACGCTGGAAGTGGTAGAGTCAGAGAGTATCAAGGTGTTCCGCCATACAAGGCAACTCATGAATATATAAAGAAGGTTTTTGAGTATTATGAGTTTTACAAAGAGCAGATGTCCAGCACATAATCTCAAAAATCCATTTAATTTAAAAAAACTAAATAATTGGATTCTGAACAGCGATGTTCTTTGGTGCATGCGTAGAATGGCAAGTTATAGTTTATGCAATTTTTAAAACCTCCAATCCGCTTTTTGATCCCTCATTTTTTTGCAGTGATTTAAAAAATAAAGCAATCAATATATTTTAACTATTGATTGCTTTATTTTTAAGAAAATTATGATAGAATGCAAAGAATTTAAACTGTGGTGGAGCTGAGGGGGATCGAACCCCTGACCTCATGACTGCCAGTCATGCGCTCTCCCATCTGAGCTACAGCCCCTTAATTCATCAGGGCTCTAACAAACTATAAAATATGTGTCAATATTAATCTTACATAAACAAAAAGGATTATCCCAAGGGGGTCTTGATTTTTATCCGGTTTTAATAATTGGAATTTGTTGACAAAAAAGAAGATAGAAAATAACAATATGTTCTCGTTAATAGATGTATTGATGTTACGGAATAGATTTCAGGTTTTTTTAAAACGTAAGATCATTGGTTATATTTTAAAATGGCTTTAAAAAATTTCATCAGAGGGGCCGGAATACAGGCTGAACGACCTTTAGGCAATGAAAAGTTCAGAGAGTTAGAGGCAACAGAACTTTATTGTGCTAAATGCAAAAGGGCTGTAACTGTTCGGAAACACCTTTTGCTGGTTCTGCCTGATGGTGATAAGTACGA
>JAFDFT010000612.1 GCA_019309685.1 Deltaproteobacteria bacterium | reverse complement strand
ATAAGCCTATTCAAGTTTATACTTTCCTTTAAAAAGATCACTATCGAATAATTCCTGAGAAATCATTCTGGAGAATATCATATGGAAAAATCAGCAATTCATTTGCATTCAAAAATTCAGGTAGGCACAGTTGATCCTAGAATTTTCGGTGGATTTTTAGAACACATGGGAAGGGCTGTATACCAGGGAGTGTACGATCCGGAAAGTAAACATGCTGATGAGGACGGATGCAGAAAAGACGTCCTTGAAGCTCTGGAAAGACTGAAGATGACGGTCGTTCGTTATCCAGGCGGCAACTTCGTATCCGGTTACCACTGGGAGGACGGGGTGGGCCCTCGTGAAAATAGACCCACCGTACGAGACCTGGCATGGAATAGCATAGAGACCAACATGTTCGGCACGGATGAGTTTATCCAACTTTGCCGTAAAATGAACTGGTCTCCTATGATGTCCATTAATCTGGGCACCGGAACACCCGAAGAAGGCAGAAACTGGGTTGAGTACTGTAACGGCCAAAAGGGAACCAAGTATGCGGATATGAGAATCGATAATGGAAACAGCGACCCATTCGATGTAAAGCTATGGTGCCTGGGGAATGAAATGGATGCTGAGTGGCAGCTAGGACATGTACCCGCCCGCGAATACGCGATCCGGGCGCAGCAGGCAAGTAAATTGATGAAGGATTTCGATAGATCTTTGGAAATGGTGGTCTGCGGATCATGCAACGTGGATCTGCCCACCTACATGACCTGGGACCGTGAAGTTCTGGAATATGTTGCGAGCTATGCGGATTATATCAGTGCTCATCGGTATGTAGGCAATGAAAATGACGATACAGCCGATTTTTTAGCTGTTACCAACTCCATTGATAAACAGATCGAAGAAACCGAGGCTGTGTGCCGATATGCCCAGGCAAAGAACAAACTCTGGAAAAGGACAGCCATCTGTTTTGATGAGTGGAACGTCTGGTATCGTACCCATGACGTAGATGGAAATCAGCAGATCGCACCTCATTTGATTGAAGAAGTGTATAATCTTGAAGACGCCCTGGTAGCCGCAGGCTTTCTAAACAGTTTTATCCGCCATGCTGATACTGTGAAAATAGCCAACATCGCCCAGATTGTTAATATCATCGCCCCGTTGCTGACAAAAGGGGATGGTTTACTGATTCAGTCTATCTTCTATCCTTTTGAAATGATGAGCCGTCGAAGAAACGGTGTATCCTTGAGATTTGCGGTTGAAGGGCCTGAATACGCCAGCCCTTCTTACGGAAAGGTTAATACAATTGATGTTAGTACCATTTTATCCGAAAATGAGCTGCAGCTGTTTACCACTAATCGAAGCTTGGATAAAACTGCTGAAATCCATGTCAATCTTGCTGATAGGGAGATTGTTTCATTGAGCAATGCTGAAATTTTGACCGGACCGGATGCTAAAGCATCCAACAGTTTTGAAAAACCGGATGTCGTGATTTCCCAGCCTTTTGATTCAGTAACGATTAATAAAGGAAAAGCCATATATGAAATGCCGCCCCTGTCATTTGCGGCTGTTAGTTTAAAACTGAAATGATTTCGCGTCAGTTATTTGGAGGGAACATCGAAAAACTCTTTGAGGTAAAATTATGAATATAGCTATGATCCGGATTTTTGATAACGTGGGGTACTATGAAACACGTTTCATTCTCATGATTTTTGCATTGGCAGCAGCATTATTTTTTTTGGCCAAGAAGAAAGACCGCAATTACCTTGTTATGTTTATCAGCGGTGCTGTCTGGCAGAGCGTTATGTCGTTGGTTGTGATGAATATGACATTAAGGGGCCAGGAGTATTCTTTGCTGCTTTTCGGTTTTCAGGTTCCTTCCGTTCTTATCTGGCTGATTCAGGGAGTATTCGAAGGCGGAATACACGGGCTGATGGGCTATTGGTTTCTTGATGTATATATCAACCGGGGATCGGATCAAAAACAAGGCTGGATGCCGTACATGAGTGCTTTGATTTTTGTACTGGTGATGTCGTTGGCTGTCGGCTTCTTAAACCAGGGACAGTCGATTACGTCTGTAAGGCCGATGTTCAAGCCTGGACCTATTCTGGCAATGTTCTATGTGACCTTTATCACGCTGGTTATTGCCGG
>JAFDFT010000142.1 GCA_019309685.1 Deltaproteobacteria bacterium | reverse complement strand
GAACATAGCCAGCACCCAGGTCTGGTTACGCTGTGAATATCGCAAGTTGTTTTGTACAAATTGCCAGCGCATCAGTATCGAGGAACTGGGCATATTTCATCCTTATTTAAGGGTCACAAAACGTCTGGCCGCATATATTCACGAACTTTGTAAAATGATGACGGTCACCGAAGTGGCCCGTCATGTGCAGCTGGACTGGAAAACAGTAAAAGAGATCGATAAACAGTATCTCGAAGCCCAATATGGTCAACCCAACTATGATGGACTTCGTATTATAGCCGTCGATGAAATATCTATCAAAAAGGGCCATAAGTACTTAACCGTCGTACTGGACTACGAAACCGGTCGTGTTATTTATATAGCTAAAGATCGTAAAGCCAAAACCTTAAAACGTTTTTTCAATAAGCTGTCGGCCCAACAACGAAACTCTATTGAGGCAGTAGCCATGGACATGTGGGATCCATATATCAAAGCCGTTAAAAAAAACTCCCAAATGCGTGCATTGTCTTTGATCTCTTTCATGTTGTGGCCGCTTTTAACCGGGTGATCGACAAAATTCGTAACAGCGAATACCGTAAAGCTTCTAAGGATAATAAAGATGTTTTTAAAGGTTCTAAATATCTATTGCTTAAAAACAAATCCAACATCCGTAAACAAAAGCATCGCCAGCAACTCAAGCAACTGCTGGAGATCAACGAGGTGATTAACACCGTAATGATTCTAAAAGACCAGCTAAAACATATCTGGACTTACAAGTCCAAAACCTGGGCCAATAAAGCGCTGGATCAATGGTGCGAATTGGCCGGTTCACTAAATAATCGTTCTTTAAACTCTTTTGCCAAAATGCTTCAGCGTCACAGATATGGTATCATAAGCCATTGTGATTACCCCATCCATACAGGCAAGCTGGAAGGGGTGAACAATAAAATTAAAGTCATTAAACGAAAAGCCTATGGTTATCATGATCTAAGATATTTTACCTTGAAAATCTATCAGGCTTTCAACTAATTTGGAGAAGAACCTAAAATTTATATAATCGGTTCTTATTGTGATTTTGCGTAGAGAGTTATCCGAAGGATTTCACCAGGACGCCAGAGTCTCATTCGGGGTCCCCATGTACCGGTGCCGCGACAGACAATAACCGTCATATCGTCTACTTTATACCGTCCTCCCAGGAGCGGATAGAACCGGCGAACCAGATAGCCAAGAGGCCATATCTGTCCGCCATGGGTGTGGCCGGAAAGCATCAACCCAACGCCTGCATTTGCCGCATTATCTGTTTGCCAGGGTGTATGAGAAAGAAGAATCGTGGCGCCGGGCGGTCTCCTATTAAGCGCTTTTGATATTAGATCCTCCTTACTCCCAGCTCTTCGCATGGTGGTAAGATCGTCCACGCCAGCCAGAATAAAACCAGGCGTGATTTCAACCCAGCGGTTGCGCAGTAGTTTGAAATGCGTTTCTTCGGTGAAAAACGGTTGGTCATAACGGTGCCTGTGAAACTCGTGATTGCCCAGAACGGCCCATACCCCTAAAGGGGCCGGTATTTGGCCAAGCATGGATAAAAGTTTATCGGGAGGGATATCATGTCCCTCAAAAATATCACCAAGGAGTACAACCATATCCGGTTGTTCTGCTTGCACCTGTGTAACTCTTTCTGCAAGCCATCGTTCACCAATCATAGAGCCGATGTGCATATCGGACATGGCAACAATTACCTTTCCGTTCAAATTATCAGGCAGGCCGGAAAGGTTTACATCATAGTTTTGTATGACAGGTGGGCGAAGACCCTGAATGAGAGCGATAATAGAAAATACTGTAGCAGTGATAAGCGCCGTGCCTCGTAATTTGGATGATAACCGGGGCATGACAAAACCAAAGACAGTAACAATATCTATTGCCAGCATACATACAAAGATCAGAAATACAATTGCCATCCAATTCATGCCAATAAATTCAAGGGTGACTGCAACAATTCCTGTATGGTTATGGCCATAGATTCGGCCTGCAAAAAAGATAATCCATAAAAGCATACCGATAATGATGAGGATTTTCCGTGGTATATATCGCGTCACAAAAGGTACGGACGCGATTCGACAGATAATGTAAATATGTGCCAGTGTAATGATGGAGATAAGAATAGTTCCGAACATACTGTGTTGCACCTCTTATATTTTTAATAGCCTATCATACTCACGACAATTATTAATTTATCTTAAACGGTAATTCGGGTTGAAGATAGTCTTGGAACGCTTTGCATTTTATTTGTTTACGGCACTTGCGGCAGACGTTAATGTGTTTTCTTGGATTTCCTGCTTTTGGGCAGAAAAGATATATGTCCTCTTTTTTGCACTGGCAGGTAGAAATAGCCTGCTCGCATAGGGGGCATATTCGGTTTGATTTTTCGGGATTAATTAGTCGGTCATTATTCATTGGGGCTATTTATAATTTAAGATAAAAATATATGAAGCTGTCAAACCCAAAGACAGCCCTTCTTAATATATTTGCTAAATAGATGCAAAGTGATTTATAAAAAAAAATAATAAGCTTTAAACGGTTAGTTTTCTAAAAATGATGTTTCGTCTTGAATATGAAGGGATATATGGTTAAAATTCGGAACATATGATCTGTATTTGTTAAAAACACTATGAGAAAGGACGACGGGTATGAATTTATCGAACAGCCTAAATATTGGAAGCGGGTCCAAAAAAGAAGTGTTTTTTAAAACACTGATGGGTCTTTCAGGCGGAGCGGCGATTGTGCTTTCTTTTTGGACTGCTATTATTACCGCTTTTGTAATAGGAAACAGTATTTATATTTTAATATACGCAGATGGCTATAAGCCCGCGACATTTACCATCGAAAAACTTTCTTTTGTTAAAGGTCATCGTGCCTCTGGGAAACGCACTAGTGACAAGTATTGGGCGGATGGAATGGTGGATGGGAAAAAGGAAATATTCAAACTGGGCAGTTATATTACCGGGGTTATTCAAAGCCAAAAAGATCTCGAATCTCAGGTTCACGTAGGACAAAAACTGCCGGTTTTATATAATCCCAATACGCCCAAAAAATTAGCAATTCGCGTACAGTATCCCGAAAAAGATTTCAAGAGAACATGGGAAAGACGGCAAGATAAGATGGTCCATACAGCCTACATGCCTTGGTTTATCGCTATGGGGTTGTGTCTTTTAAGCGGGATAGGTGCAGATAAAATAAAAGCATCATTTGGATTTTGTATTATTTCTTTATTCCTTGTGGTCTTTGCGTGGGTGCCCACGATAATGAAGTTATTATTTTAGTACTTAAAATTTTGGTTGATCTGGCCAAAACCTTCATTTATTCAAGTTCTTAGTGATGCCGCCAATGTTTGTGTCTCCAGCCCCATGGGGCGTGGTGATGGTGGTGACCTGGCATCCAAACTGATCTAGATCTGTGTCGTGGAACTGGCCTTACAGGAATAAATACAGGCGCACATGCTGTGAAGAGCAAAAGAGCACTTAGAATCGTTATCGTTATTAGTTTATACATGGTTTATCCTCTTTATTATAATTATGATTTATAATATTTCAGACGAATTAACAGACGATTTCGTTTACAAAAAAATAAAGGGGCGCGTTATTAAACGCACCCCTTATGTTGAAAGGCTATGTGAATTGTTTTTATGAATAGTTTAACATGTAATGGTTTACTTACTTTTTGCTACCTTTTTCAGCTCTATTATCACAGATTCCGTCACTATTCTTATCTACAAAATTAGGCCCTCTTTTATTTGAGCTGTTATTAGGGCCGCTTCCATCTCTAGCGCCTCTGCGGTAGCGCTTGCCTTTACCGCCGCCTTTTCCTTTTCCACCTATATTGTCACAAATTTCGTCTCCATCTTTATCAACGAAGTTTGGGCCTTTAACTGCAGTCGATTTCGTTGAATCATTATTTTTAGCAAATGTTTTGCCTTCAACAGCATAGGCAAAAGAGACACCTAATACAATACATAGAGAAATTACAAATATATTAAACAAATTTTTCATTTTTAAACCTCCTCGCGGTTATGTTTCTCACGGATGTAACCTTTCATTTAGTAATACAGCAGGAAGTCAGATTTTCTTTCATTTTTTATTAAAAAAAAGGACAGGCAATTGGTGGCCCATCCTTTTTATTTTTATCGTTTTATTTAAATTCAAACTATGCGGAAAAATTATCCCAATATTCGTGCAAAATCCATGTAGGAATTTGATTATCTATCTGTTGTCTCCTGTTTTTCTATTTTCTCGCATTCTGCCTCGATGTTTTTTCCCTTTCCATGGCCGAATTTCTTCAGCAATAAATTGGTTTTCTTCTTTCATATGTCCAATGATTTTGATTTCTAAATTTTCAGAAGGGGTTAGACGGCCTCGCCATATAGCATTGCCAATGTGAATATTCCATATCGTGCCGTTTAAATCTTTAAGTTGTATACTTTCTTTAGAATTGACGTTGACAATTATGCCGGCAAGCAATCCCTGATCCGGCGACATCCAAACGTTTTTTTTGTGGTCTTCCAATCCCCGATAAAAAGGGAGATTCTCCTGAAATGCATTTTCCAGCCTTTCCGGAAGTTCAGTTACGTATAAAAGACCGCCGCCCAGTATTGAAAATATGATGCTTAACAAGACAATCCAGACGGTTTTATATCGGTACCCATGTTCTGTACGGCGAAAGAAGAGATAGGTAAAGATAGAAAAGCCAAGTAGAAATATCAGCCATAAGTATGGAAATACCAGTAATATAAAGCCAATAAGGCTGTGCCCAAGATGATGATATATGTCCCATTCAAAGTGTATCAGCAGAAAAATAACGATGCCGCTGGCGATACTTCCAAGCAGTATTGAAAGTCCGAATAAGCTCCACAAAATAGAACGTTTGAATAGGAAGTAGTATTTAGGAATCGGGCGGACATTTCCCTTTTTAATTTTATCCAGTATGTTTTTACTGATGTCTGCCATAATTTATATACCGTTGTCTAGCTCATATTGCCGGGCTATTTTTTTAAATTTAATTTTTGCGCGATTCAGCAAGGCCGCAACAGTCCCAGGCGGTTTGCGCAAGATATCGCTTATTTCTTTATAATCTTTATCCTCAAAAAAACGAAGAATTAATACTTCACGATATTTTAAGGGTAGCTCTTCTAAGGCTTTTTTTACTGCTTTAGCAGTTTCGCCGAATACGTATGTGTTATGAATATCTTCGTCATAAATCAGTTTAGCAGACAAGTCGATTTGATCTGTATCGTCCAAACTGACTGTCGCTGTTCGTGCTTTATCTTTATAATATTGGTTGATAATTTCATTGTGCGCGATACGGTACACCCAGCTTGAAAACTTCAATTTTGGATTAAAACTGTTAAGATTGCGATATACTTTTATAAATATTTCTTGCAGGATATCTTCAGCTATATCCTGTTTGCTCCCCGACATCCGGCTTATATAACGCACAATTTTTGGCTCATACCTTTTTATCAGAAAATAGAAAGCATCCACGTCCACAATGGATAACTGGACCAGTTCCTCGTCTGATTTATTTTGATATATCTCACGGGTGAGTTTTATTGTCATCCAATGAATTCAATTATAGTTAGGGGAAATAATAAGAACAACCTATAGCGTGTATGAGATTTATATTCAAGATTTGTGTCAAAAACATATAATTGGAGTAAATTTTATAACGTTTTGGAATAAATAAAATGGACAAATAACAAAATATTGGATGGATAAATTTCTACGAAAAACAGCGCCAATTGACAAATCTATTGTGTATCAATATAGTTCATAACTTTCCTTATGAACGTATTAGGTGGGTATTAATTTTCATTATAACAAGGAAATTATTATGGCATTTGGTATTGCTCTGATCATTGTTTTCGGTTTAGCTGCTGATTACCTCTTTCGATTAATGAAACTTCCGGGTCTTGTAGGAATGCTGATTGCCGGCGTTATTGTCGGTCCCTACCTGCTGAATATACTATCTCCTGAAATGATGGCTGTTTCCGCGGATTTTAGAAAAATTGCGCTGATTGTTATTTTGCTTCGAGCCGGATTTGAACTTAGAAAAGATACGTTAAATCAAGTGGGAAGGCCGGCTCTTATAATGAGTGTTGTACCGGCAGTATTCGAAATTTGCGGTGTTTTGCTGGTTGCTCCATCGTTATTAAACATGTCTTATATGGAAGCGCTTATTTTAGGCGCCATCCTGGCCGCGGTTTCTCCGGCTGTCGTAGTGCCTTTGATGATCAATTTTATGGATAAAGGGAGGGGAAATAAAAAAGGAATCCCCACCATGATTTTGGGCGCGTCTTCTATTGATGATGTGTTTGTTATTGTGCTTTTCACAGTA
>JAFDFT010000611.1 GCA_019309685.1 Deltaproteobacteria bacterium | reverse complement strand
AAAAGAACCTTAATAATAGACGGCGTCTGACTCAAATTCTTTTTCAAGAATATCTTTTACTTCCTTATCCAATTTGCCCATATCAACAAGGACATCACCAATACCCGCTTCTCGAAGCGTATCGATCTTAAGTATAGACTCTGCGGGTAATCCTTTAACGTAAACAAACGTATATTCAGAGTTCAGTCTTGTTTTTTTTAATATTTTTATGGCATTGCCAAAGTACACGACATGGAAGCTTAAAAGGAGGTATCCGAATACAGCGATGAGAATAATCAAAATAAAACGGTTTATCTTCTTCCACATGTTCAACTCCTGTTGTAAATAGCATAAATTTAATATCGTTCGAGAACCAACTCAATACTAATAGGCCAACCCTTTTTTTTCATTTATCCGAATAAATACGAAGCCAATTTGTCATATTGCTCTACTGAGACAAATTCAGCGTTGATGAAAAGGCCGTCCACATTTTTTATAATTATCTCTTTTTTAATTTCTGACCGATGGCTGTCATCAAGTGTAAATATTGCATTAATTTTTTGACCTTCTTTAATTTCTTTACTCTCATTGACCTTAAACCGCATTCCGGAAAGAGACACATTATGGATTTTCATCAGCCCTTTTATTGTATTGTCTGCTGTAGAGTATTCTCCTGCAAGATTTGTCTCTTTTCTGTAATATTTTCGTCTTTCCAGGATCACATCTACAACAAACGTGTGATCACATTTTTTGCACGTGCACTTTGTTTTAATTAATTCTCCAAGGTGCTTCTTGTCTGACATATCGACTGTTCGTGTTGTGCCGCATTTTGGACACTCAAATACTGCGATATTTTCTACATTGACAAGTACTTTTTCAGCCATGGGTCAATTCTCTTCATTTCTTTTTTTGTTTATTAGATTTGAATATATACCATATTTTTAATTTTTAGTATTTAAAAAAACCCAGCCGAATATTAATCCTCATGGCGCTCCATATAAATAGAAATACCCCCAATGCCTTTACACCAATGATAATCGATTGCGTTTCCAAAGCAATAGCGTCTTTAATTATCATTTGCAGCCCTGCCACAAAAAAGAAGTAACAAGTGCCGGCAACAATAACTCTAGCCAGCCTATGTTTAAGGCTACCGGTGTCTTTGGGAAAACCCTGGAAACGGAGTATCAGATAACCGGCGTTTATTCCTAGTAGAGGCCCCATGACTAATCGTGTTAACTTTGGTATCATAAGCAATGTAAAAGGAAG
This sequence comes from Deltaproteobacteria bacterium, assembly GCA_019309685.1. Classification (GTDB taxonomy): domain Bacteria; phylum Desulfobacterota; class Desulfobacteria; order Desulfobacterales; family JAABPS01; genus JAABPS01. The sequence goes on along the minus strand of JAFDFT010000611.1, from coordinate 887 downwards.
AACAAAAAGATATATAATAAGTATAATCAATTGCTTATTTATTTTGAGACCTTTTTCATCAAATAAAAACCGCACCAGATTTTTGTTCTTATATATCAATACATAAAAAACACCAATGATTGTAAAACTGACAAAAAAACTACCAAGCACATCTGCGAGAAAATGCCTTCCATAATACATTCTGGATAATGGTATTAGAAGAATAAATAAAACAGCGACCACCCTTACCCAGGCCTTCTTATACAACGAATAAATCATCCCCCAAAAGGATATTGCTCGTGTACTGGTACCTGACGGAAATCCATAACTTCCAAGCTTATGCGTTCTAAAATAATCAATTGTTTCTTGAGGAAGCACACTTAAAAATTTCTTTGCACCCATGGAAGTCAAGGGTGTTGTGTTTGGTTTATTTTTCCATAATATCTGGACATTAGAATCCACACTCACGGGTCGGGGAAGCGCAAAAATAATTTTTAAAGCATCGTTAATACAATGGCTTAACGTACACACCTGAATTAATATAAAACCCGTCCTGATATTGACACCAAACAGTATAACGATGGATATGGTAATTGCTGCCGGTTCACTTCCAATATTGGTAATGAATTTAAATAAATTAGTGAGATATGTTGAAGAGAATGATTGAAGATAAATGTTTAATTCAGTTTGCCACACGATGTAATCCTATAATTGAAAATATATAAAACTATCTGTTCCCACCCAAAAACATACGAAATTTAAATGGGCATAATCGCGTTTCCGTTTTACAAATAAGATATTTTTTTGAAAAACAAGGCCACACAAGGGTTTGCGCCGAGGCGTACATGTAGTACGCCGCAGGCGAAAACCCGCGGAGAACTAAGTTTTTCAAAAAAATATCTTATTTG
>JAFDFT010000610.1 GCA_019309685.1 Deltaproteobacteria bacterium | reverse complement strand
CGGTGAAGCCATGGGGTTGGACCAGTCGCTTTTGTTTGGCAGGTAATGAGCCCTGAACCATTCGATTTTTTTCAGGGTCAGCATGAAGCCTTCACCAAAAAACGTGTAAGAGTCCGTGTCCAATGTTTTGAGGTTGGTTGCCGGATATACCAATATCTGTCGGGATATTTTGGGGCCGTTTTTATCTCTTGCCATCATGGAAACAACAGCGGAGAGATTGCCCCCCGCACTATCTCCCATTACTGCTATTTTAGACGGGTCTCCGCTAAATGTTTTTGCGTTTCCGGCCACCCATTTAAGCGCCGCATACGCATCTTCTACTGCTGACGGGAATGGATTTTCCGGAGCGAGACGATAGTCCACAGACACAAAAATAGAACCGGAACGGGCAGCCATATATCGAACCACGTTGTCATGCGAGTCAAGATTTCCCTGAACCCAGCCGCCGCCGTGATAAAATATAGTGACAGGGAGAACCTTGCCTTCCACCGGAATATAAATTCGGATGGGAATTTCACCCGCCGGCCCCGGGATTTTTTGGTTCATTATCTTTGGCAGCTGAACAGGATCGTCGGAAAACTTTTCCACGGTTTGCTGCAGTTGTTTTCTGCTCTCCGCGGCAGACAAACCATCCAGGTCTTTTAGAGAATCATCGGCCGTCAGCTCCATTAGTTTTAAAATAATGGCGACTTTGTAATTTAACTTTCCATGCCCGGTATCAGTCCAGTTATTGACAATAATATAGCCGGCAAAACATAAAACTGCCAAAATTCCAACAATCCAAATCATTCCCTTTTTCATGGTCACTCCTTTGTTTATGAAGTCATACGCACACAGTAGTAATTCTCATTCAAATGTCAGCCTTTTAAATTAAATACCGGATGAGAATCGTATTGTCAAACAGGACAGGTTGATTTCAGCCTTCATGCAAGATTCAGGCAGCACTTTATTTCATTGGTTGACTTTGTCATGTACAGGTTGTTATGTACTGAAACCTAAAGAAATCTACTCTGGATTATTTTGTGGATGCTTTCAAAATAAAGGTATTGAGGCCCTTTTAAAATGAATAAAAACAAAAAAATCCTCCCAGGAGAAAATGGACGAAAACCGCTTAAAAGAAGAGCAGGGAGGGACGGTAAAGACCGTTCTTCGCAAATGGGGCCCGTGGCTGGTTACGGCCGCCATCTTCTATTTTGTCTTTCAACGGGTACCCATTGAAAAGGTAGTTGATGCCGCCATCCACGTGGATCTTCGAATCTTTTTGCCGCTTCTGATCGCTAATCTTATCATTCATTTTTTATGGGATATACTTGTATACACTCAGCTCTTTCGATGGTTTGACACTTCAGTTACCTATACTGAAATGATGCCTGTCAGGGGGGCGTCGTACATGCTAATGGTCCTTAACTTCTTCGTGGGACAGGGCGGATTCGCATTGCTGATAAGCCGATGGAAGAGACTGCCCATCAAAAGAGTTACTTCGATTTTATTATTTACGATGTTCAACGATTACTACCTGCTTCTCGCTTTCTGTCTCGTTGGGGCATTTCGTCTGCCCGATGTTGATTTGAGCTGTTTTTTCAAAGCCGGGGAAAAAGGAGATCTCGTCAGGTTTATCGTTATCTCCTGGGCTTATTTCTGGATTCATATAGGATTCTACAGATGGCATTTACCACGCACAAAAAGGCTTCAACAGTTCAAGCAAAGTGAGATCGCTTCAGCTTTCCTGGAAGCTCCGACCACGCTTTATTTCAAACTTGGGGCTATAAAATTGGTAAATTTCTTTGCAGGCATCTTTATCTGCTATTTCGCTCTTGCCGCCTTTGGCATTAAAGTCCCGCTTATATATCTCTTTACGTTCCTTCCTATCGTGTGGCTTATTGGTTCGATCCCTGTAACCGTGATGGGATTCGGAACCACTCAAGCGGCTATGATCTGGCTTGTGGCTGGTTTCGCTCAAGGCACCGGCAGCCCCCAGAAAATAGAAGCCGCTGTAGTTGCTTATAGCCTTCTGTGGTCCTTTTTTTATGGCCTTGGAAATCTCGGAGCCGGTGCTATCTGCCTCAGCCGTTTACCCAAAAACATATGGATGCCGGTAGATTTGGCAAGGCAGGATATCTAGTACTATTATTC
>JAFDFT010000141.1 GCA_019309685.1 Deltaproteobacteria bacterium | reverse complement strand
TATGTACAGGAAGTATGTGAATCCCGTGTTTTTCAACCATTCCCTCCGGAAAATCGGCAGGGCTATCCACAACAATGCCCACTTTCTGCGCCATAATTACACCTCAGTTCTTTTTCAAATTAAAAGAAGTAGTATATATCGATTGAAGTTTTATGTCAATACGACACAAATACAAATACTTATTTCATGCCAACCCAAGCATAGAAACCGCATTTCCACCCAGAATGGAATCTACTTTTGCCGTTGTAAATTTGATTCCATCAGGTGATAGTTGACATCAATAATCATTTGATCTTCTCTTCTTTGGAAAATCGTATTATATAATAAATAGTTAGTTGAAAGTTAAGGGTGACGAGTAAATAGTTAAGACATGGAAAAGGATATAGATACCTTTTGACTCGTTACTATTCACTCGTAACTATTTACTATTTATTTTGAACCGAGTCTAGACAGTAAGTCAGGCAGAACGCCCATGAATTTCTGCCAGTATGAAGGAAAATATCTCGTCATGAAATCAAATACAGTGGCATCTGACCCAACCAGGATACGGGCCTTATCTTTTCGAATCCCCCGGATAATTATTTTTGCCGCCTTGTCCGCGCTGATTCTGGCAATGGTTTTATCGAAATCTTCCTGTGCCTCTTCAAGAGATTTCTCAGGTATTGAACCAGCCGCATCGCGAGAATTCTTTACTATATTGGTTTTGATTCCTCCAGGATGTACACAGGATACTTTCACAGACGTATCCTTTAGTTCCTGGCACAATGCCATTGTAAACCCTCTAATTCCAAATTTACTTGAACAGTAGGGACCCACTCCTGGATTCGTAAAAAGCCCGTGCACGCTGGATATGTTAACAAGATTCGCCTCTGATTGCTGTTTCAAGTATGGAAGAAATGCTTTTGAACCGTATACCACTCCCCAAAAATTGATCCCCATGAGCCACTCAAACTCTTCGTCTGATACTTCTTCAATGGTGCCTCTTAGGCTTACACCCGCATTGTTGATCACAATATCCACACATCCATGCTGTGAAACGACATTCTCAGCGAATGCATAGACGTGGTCCCGGTCAGCGGCATTCACAACTTCCGTAGCAATTTTGACAGCATTGTTCGCCGCCATTTCCGCGGTTTCCCGAAGACCTTCAGAGTTAATATCGGTAATCGAGAGATTGCATCCTTCTCTCGCCAGTTGAAGCGCCAGGCTTCTTCCAATGCCGGAAGCAGCACCTGTAATGACTGCCACCTTTCCTTTTAATACCTTCACCCATCCTCCTGTTATGTTTTCTGCTTATTCCTTCTCTATTAACACCATGCCCTCATTTCCCATCGAATTTAATCAGGACTTCTGCAAACAATCTTTTTATCAATCAATTTTAATTATTTGGCTAGAATTCGATCTTGAAAATCTTTCTGTGATTTCTTAAAACTCTCTATGCCGAACTCACCGAGCTTTTCATTTACTGCAAGTGAAGAAAGCATCGTTACTGTACCTAACATTTCCCACGCCGTAATATTAAGATCAATGTGATGGTCAACAAATCCCCTTTTCCTGTCTTCAATCAAATTTTCCATATTAAAATCATAAAATGCCTTTGTGCACTCCCATGCTTTCGCCCTGATCTTTTTTTCAATTGCAAAAGAGGCCTTAAGGATACAGGCAAACATATCTACTTCCGGATTTTCCACGCTTTTAAGATACTGGGCCCCCATTGCTTTGATAATGCTCTGATCTTTATTTTTATCCTGGAAAACCGGATGGGACCGGTAAAGCTGAAGACGATATTCAATAAGATAGTCAAGAGTGGCAATCTGAAGCTCCTGCTTGCTCTTAAAATGGTTATAAATCAAAGCCTCGTTTATCCCGGCCTCCTCTGCGATCAAGGCGATGGTTGCCCGATCATAATTCAGCCGGGATACAATTTTTATTGTCGCATCAATAATTGACTGCTTCCTCTCTTCTGCGGTCATTCTTTTACGGGCCAAAATTATCTCCTTGAGTGCTAAGCTTATACCTCAATTGAGCGAAAGTTGAGGGTGCTCCAGATTCCCCGGCTACGGGATCTACGCTTCACTCCGACAAAGCATCAAGGGTGAAGCCGTAATAATCTACTGCGAATCCTTAATAACGCAGAAGCTGGAGTATCATCTGCTTTCCCGGAGGGTAAATAAAATGAACAATAAAGAATGATATTTATGCCTCTTCTATAGACTATAGAAGATACACAAAAATATGAATAAACCAAACTATACCCTTAATCCTTATGTAATTAGTAAAAGTTTTTCATTTTATTTACACTCATTTGAGGTTATATTTTCTCCAGGATGTGTATGGCCATTGAAGCTTCGCCGTTCCCCAGTGTTCCGCCGCCGTTTTCGGCCATAGCTATCTTGTGTTTCTTGATCTGGCGTTTACCTGCCTCACCCCTGAGCTGGGTAACAAGCTCCCAGGTTTGGGCAATACCTGAAGCCCCGATGGGATGACCGCGGGACATCAAACCGCCGCTGGTATTTACCGGGATTTTTCCATCCAGCGCGGTCGCCCCGCTCTCAGCAAAAGGCCCGCCTTCTCCCACCGGGCAAAATCCCATCTGTTCGGTCTGGTAAAGCTCTCCAAAGGCTGTGGCGTCATGAACTTCAACAACATTGATATCTTCAGGTCCCAGGCCCGCGGTTTCATATGCCGCATCCGCAGCCCGCTGGCACACATCATTATCCCCTGTCCGTTTTCCGGATTTTAAAATAGATGCGCGGATAAGCACCGCCCGGTCCGTTGAATGCTTTTTCAAAAACCGTTCCGAACATATGATGGCAGCAGCAGACCCGTCACCAACCGGTGCGCACATGGCCCGTGTTAGGGGGTAAGCGACTTCCCTGTCTTCCATGACCTGCTCCACGGTCTGCGGAAACGTATACTGGGCAAGCGGATTTAAGGTTGAATTGTTATGAGCCTTGGAGGCAATGACAGCGAGCTGTCTTTGCGTTGTCCCATAGGCTTTCATATGGTTCCGGGCACCGGCCGCGTAAAAATCCATAAACACGGAATGCCCTTTTTTCGAATCATCTTTCTTTACTTCAACTCCTTTTTTCTTTGCCTCTTCCGCCATCTGCTCTTTTTTCTTTCTTTCGTCTTCCTGCCATTTCTCTATCCAGCGTGTGGTTTCCTCAACATCCGTACCGGCGATAAAGCCCTTAAAGGATTTTGCTTTCTGCTCCTTGGTCGCTTTGCTTAAATCATAATACATTTTTTCCGTGCCGATGGCCAAAACGCAGTCATAAACGCCCGCCTTTATGGCCATCCAGCCTGAATGAAGCGCAGTGCTCCCGCTGGCACAGGCATTTTCAACGTTGACCATGGATATCTTATCCAGACCGTTTGCGGACAGGGCAACCTGCCCTCGGATACTATGCTGAAATTCTGACATTCCCCATCCTGTATTGGAAAACCACGCGGCCTCAATGGCGTCTTTTTCAAGACCGCAATCTTTTAACACGAGGTCAAGGGACAAACCGGTCAATTGTTTGACACCCTTATCCAGATGCTTGCCAAACTTGGTCATCCCCACCCCTATTATGTAAATATTATCACTCATTATTTTTCTCCTTTGTTATTCTTTGTCAATTTTTTGATCCATTCGCAGAGAATTAAATCTATCACACAAGAAATTCTACAGCCTGCAAAGACAACGTCTCATTTACTCCGTCTTCTATCATGGATGCTCGTGCGTCTCTGAACATCTTCTCTATTGTGTATTCTCTTGCAAGACCGTTTCCTCCGAATATCTGCATGGCCTCACTGGCCACAAATGTAGCTGTCTCTGTGGACAAACACTTGGCAGCCACCGCGTGAACGCCTGAAGGCATTTCCTGGTGTGCGTTGTTGTAAAGTGCCATGCGCCGGGCATTAGCGCGTGCGGCTTCTACCATGGTAAACATTTTAAATAATTTAAGTTTTATATTCTTGTGCTCGAAAATCGGTACCCCTCCCTGAATCCTCTCCTGCGAATATTTAAATGCCTCATCAAAAGCTGCCCGTGCAAGCCCGGCAAATACGACTGCCATGCCGCCGTTTGCTCCAGCGAGTATCACCTCTCCCATGCCCACCATAATCTCCGCAGCGCTTGCATCAAAAACCATATATTGCTTTGGTATCTTTGCGTCCTGGAAAACAACCGATCCCTGGTTCAACGCTCGCTGTCCCATTTTATCCAGCGGCTTTCCTCTGGTAATACCCGGAAGGTCCAGTGGAATAATCGCAAGTCCCTGTCCTGCCATCCCTTTAGACGGGTCAAGCCCCACATGAAGCACAGCGTGTGTGGCAATTGTCCCGTTGGATACCCATGCGGCTTTTTCACCATTTACAATATATTCGTCCCCTTTTAAAACACCGGTTACGGAAGGACCGCATTTTGGGTCTTCTCCGCCCAGAGACCAGTCTCCCCCATGATCGGGTTCTGTAATTGCCCAGCACCCTATCATCCTGCCTTCTTTATCTTCGATGTAATCATGTGCTATCTGTTTTAATTCAGGAACATGCTGGAACATTGCCGCGAATGAAAAAGGCATTCCTGATGCGCCCAGGCTTATGGCCAGACCCGAGTCACCGTATCCCATTTCTTCCCCTATAAGATAGCCCGCCATAGGGTCCAGATCTTCAGCCAAGCCACCCAGCTCTTTGGGCATGCGTGCCATGTGAAGATCCAGTTCACGGTATCCTTTAAATACATCCCACAGCGGTGACTCTTTCGCGTATACATCTTCAGGGTTATGCAATTTATCCAACTCAATACCCGCCGGTCTCATGACGGTTATTGCAAAATTTTGCACTTCCTTGTGCATGGCAATTGTTTCTTTACTCAAATTAAAATCAAGTTCTCTGTACGGCATGTTTTGCTCCTTTCAATTGTTATAAATAAACGTTTTCTACTATTCCAATTTAAATATAATATCATTTGCCTTATTCAGTCTTTGGCCTTTACAATCAAGTGCCGCTGACACATCCATTTACTCCTTATCCTAAAAATCAGTTTCGTTTCTTATACGGCACTATCTTCAGTAAAAAATCAATCGCCTTATCTTTGTATATAGCTCCGTTATTTTTTAAGTTTAAGATCCGGCATCTCTTTCTCCCGGTCCCAGGTCTGATCAGTCACACCTATTTTTTTCATCTCTGCCTTCATTACCCTCAATGTGCCGGTTTGGGGGACCTCATCCACCACATCCACATAGCGGGGCACCATGAAATATGCCATTTTTTCAGCACAAAACTTCATGAGGTCCTTGATGTCCAATGTAACCCCTTTTTTCGGCTCTACCCGGATCATAACCTCATCTTCTCCAAGCTCAGACGGGACACCAAATGCAGCGCATCTTGCCGCATCCTCGTACTTTTCCACGATGTTTTCCACTTCCCAGGAAGAAATGTTCTCGCCACGCCGCCGCATGGAGTCCGATTTCCTGTCAACGAAATAGAGGTTGCCGTCTTTATCTGCGTAAAAAAGATCACCGCTGTGAATCCAACCTCCCTGGACTTTCTTTGCGGAGGCTTCAGGATTTTTATAATACTCCACGCCACCTGTTTTTTTGTCTGTGACTTCTGAAATCAGCTCGCCGATCTCGCCCTGTGGCACTTCATTACCGTCATCATCCACAAGCTTCCATACGATATTTGGTGCGGGTTTACCCACGGAGCCCGGAGGCGCATCACCGGCATTGGATACGGACACACCGCCACCGTCCACAGCGCCATACCCCTCCCATATCGTAACATTAAATCGTTTTTCAAATTTCTCCCACAGACTTTCCGGACAGGCCGCGGACTGGACGAGTCTCACCGGGTTGTCCGCATCATTTTCTTTTTCCGGTTGTTTCATCAAAATAGGAATCATGGCACCGATGGCATTGAATTGGGTCGCTCTGTAATGCCGGACACGGTCCCAGAATCTTGAAGCCGAAAATTTCCGGTCCAGACCAAACGTGAGTCCCCCGCCAAGGGCCCAACCGGAAGTCAGCATCAAGGCATTGGCATGGAACAGCGGAAGGCTTGTGTACAGGATATCGTTGTCCTGAGTAAAAATTGAAGCCGCTATGAATTGAAAATACATGCCAATTCCCGGTCTGTTTCTTCCAACAACCCCCTTGGGAAGTCCTGTGGTGCCTGAGGTGTATATCAGGTTTGAAATGTCACCTTCTTTGATCGTATGACCCGGGTTTTCAGATGACGCATCAAAGAGTTCTTCAAGGCCTATCGTTCCCTGCGGTAAATCGACATCCGTGGTTCTGCGTACAAATATTTTTTCGATATTGCCTATAGGTTTTTCAAAGGTCTCGACCTTTGGGTAAAGGTCGTCGTCAACGATCAGGTATTTTA
>JAFDFT010000609.1 GCA_019309685.1 Deltaproteobacteria bacterium | reverse complement strand
ACGACATCCATTCCGTCAATCAATTCTTCAGCATTGATAGAATTTAGTGACTCTGGTACTGGTTCCAGCTCTACATCAGGATTTAGTTGGCTTAATTTTCGCCAGGCTACCTCCACTTTCGGCTGGCCGACACACTGAGCATCATAAAGGTGCTGGCGGTGAAGATCTGATCGGGATACGATGTCCCTGTCCACGATACGCAGAAACCCGATACCCATGCCTGCAAGTTTCAAAGCAACAGGTGCTCCCAACCCTCCCACACCTATGAGACAAACCTTTGCATTACGCAGTTTAAGCTGTTCATCATATCCAATATCCGTCAGAACGACCTGCCGCGAATATGTCTCTAATTCTTCATCTGTAAGTTCGTTTTTCATTTTGGATACCTAAAGCACCTATAAGCGATAAAAAGCTATATTTGATGAATTCGTAAAAAGTCGAATTTATTCCCGCCTTGCGGGATTTGGTTTTTGGTATGAAATATGTGACTCTTCATCGACATGTTAGAATGCTAAACACTAAACACCAAATACGAAACACATTCATAATAAGTTTGCTTTTCTGACTTTTTATGAAATCATTATATCTAAATTAGAAAAAAATTCGCAAACAGAAATAAATAAATTAAAGTCAATAGGACCATTTACCTATAAATTCGTTAGCTTAAGAATTTGTATGGTGCTTGCCATGCTGAATGATTTACGAAATCCAATCCATATTTTAGTAGTATTTTAAAAGTTATATCAATAACTTAACCGATTATTACCTAATGCGCAACACAGAATTAGTTTGGCACGAAGGCAGAAGAAGAAGATATTAAAAAATATAGCGCGCTAATTTATAGATTATTTTATATTGTTCTAAGCTTAAGCGAGGAACAGCAGCTTGCGCTTCTGAAACATGCCGAGGAGATGTTGATCACGTTATTTGATAAATGGCGTCACACCGGATTTAACGTATTTTTCGGGCCGCGTATTTTACCCTTAAAAAAAATCAATGGAAAATCTGGCCCGCTACATTATTCGCACATCTTTCTCCCAGGAAAGGATGGCCTATCAACAGGATACCGGTCAAGTGGAATACCTGTCCAAAGACAAAAAGCAAAGTAAATTGTTCGATTCGCTGGAGTGGCTGCGGCTATGTGTTCGCATGTACCGAGCAATGCTAACTCTGTCCGGGCAATTCATTTCTGTTCTCCTCCCAAAGACAATAATTCGTCGAATTCTTCATCGATAAAAAGCTTCGTTGTCTGTGCCAGATTTCGATAAAATCCGGTCTGCGCATGTGTGGTAACCAGTTCGGTGAAGGGTCTTATCCAGGCACCTAGATGATCATTAAGAAAAGCCCTTTGTCGATGGATGAATTTTTGTATATCTTCGGCTATGCCGTCTTGCAAGGCCGAAATTTCAAGGCAAATCAGAACGTGCATGAATTCCAGTTCAGCCGCGATATGATCTGGAGCGTCTTTGAACTGTTTTGAAATATCGAGGCCGACTTCCCGATAACGTTCGATGACATCCACGGTCGAATCTCCCATGATCTTTCTCTCCCCTTCCAGGTAAACGGAGCCATAAGGGGGCGCCAACAATTGAAAGGGCCCGACAAAGAGCCTAGCGAAATCGATTGTCAATGCTTCAAGGCACTTGTCGTTTTGACATTCGCTTCGCATCAGTTTTGCATTGGTCACTGCTTTGGTGTTAAGCGTAATAAGATGTCCTTCCAGGTTTTCAGTCGTCAATTCAAGGTTGTCATCAGGCAGGTAAAAGCAAAAAGACAAGGCTTTGTATACATCCCTCCGGGATGTTTCACGCATAAGCAAGTCGTCGATATTCATTTTCTAAAGCACTCCTTTGCGACCCTTTCTCTGATCCAATTATACACGATTACTCATGCGCTTCCTCCAGTCTAAGATACCGCTCACCCAGTGTGAACAGTAACAGCATGACTGCCACAGAAAACATGAAAACAATCCATTCCCAGATACTGGGGAAGTATGAAATATATTCCGGAAACTGTTCTGCTTTTTGTCCGACCGGATGGCTCTGACCGGCTAGGAGGATTTCCATATGCATGGCAAGGTTCCCTAGAAAAACGAGTACAAATGTAATCAGTCTGCCATTCTGGTTGTGACGGACGCC
>JAFDFT010000608.1 GCA_019309685.1 Deltaproteobacteria bacterium | reverse complement strand
GGCGCGTTGTAGGCCACAAGAACATCGTCGGAGACAGGTTTTGCCGTACCCATTTTCATGACCACGTCAATGTCAAATACCGGCATTTCCAAAGAAAGCTGCCGCCATTGCTTTAAGGCATCCGGGATATTGCCGCTTCCGGAAGGAAATCCTGTATTGGCTGCAACCACTCTTGCAAAACGATCCGGATCATCGGCTACCAGCCGTAGACCTATCAGCCCTCCCCAATCCTGGCATACCAGGGTTATGTTTTTGAGATCAAGTTCGGTCAGCCATGCCTTTATCCAGTCCACATGACGCTGGTATGTGTAATCATTTCTATGGGACGGTTTATCGGAACGGCCGAAACCGACCAGATCGGGAGCAATTGCCCGATGCCCCGCCTCAATAATTATTGGTATCATCTTTCGGTACAGATAAGACCAGGAGGGTTCTCCGTGCATAAGCAAGACAGGATCCGCGTCTTTTGGACCCTCATCAACATAATGAATTCTTAGTTTGCCTCCTTCACTATCCGGGACGTCAGCATAGTGAGGGGCAAATGGATAATCGGGAAGGTCGTTAAAGCAACTGTCCGGTGTTCTTAATATTTTCATGATCATCTTTTCCTCAAACGAAGTCTCTGGCTGCGCGGCGCCGTAATTATTTTGGATATTCATACAGGACTTTTCGTTCCGGTTCCATTGAATCGATTTGTTTCATTGCCTCTTCAGGTGTTACGGCCTTACGGGAACCATCAGGATATTGAACGATGACACCGCTTTTTATCAGCAGTTGATGCCTTTTTTTACGGACGTCCTTGTCCGGATGGCATACGAGCATGCAGTGGCAGCACGTAAGTTCAAGTTTATGCCCGGGCATTAAAAAATGATACGGACCCTCTTTGGGCGAGGGACGTTTCACGAATGCTTCAGCCGCTTCCGGTAACATTTTCATAAAACCGTCATCCGTTTCAGGAATCGGGAATCTGGACGGGGACCAGGTGGACCACTTGCCGGACTTATGCAGCCCTGCAAATCCGCCGCATACATAATCACACCGCACGTGATGACGGCGTTTGGAATAGGTAAACTCGATTCCGCCCATAGATATTACAACTTTATCTTTTGGGTCCATAAAGCCCGCAGCGCATGAGGCAATACAGAGCCTGCAGTTATCGCAGTAATTATCCTCCTTTAGGAGCGGATCTGTTGGATTTAATTCTGCTTCCGTAACCACCGAAGCCAGTGCAATGGCCGCGCCATCTTTTTTTGTAATCACATTTCCGGACAAACCGAAGTGACCGATTCCGGACCGCACAGCCAGGTATCTATGGGAAATAGGGGGGAGTTCATCAAAAGGGCCGTTTTTTGTATCCGCCCGATATTCTATGTTTGCGGCTTGGGCCACAGCGGGGTACCCATTCTGCTTTAAATAATTAGCGATTTCTAGGGCAATGCCGCTGGCGAGCAGACTTTTTTGTGTATTATCCAGATTATGAGATTGGTGGTCTTTTTTACTCAAATATGGCTCAATGGCATTCTGATCAAGGGACAGTGCGAAACATATTGCAGACTTAGCTTCAGGAAGTACATAGGACAGATCGGTAGAGGGCGGGCCTCCTACCAGGTTATCTCTGGTCACAATGCCGACACTGCAGGCACCCAGGTATAGGGCCATTTCTTTTACGTTACGTGTGACTTTTTCAATTCTATTTTTCTTTTCCATGATACGCCTTTTAAATTGGTATTGGTTTTAAGTAAGCGGTGAATCATTTACTGATTTTTTTAATAAATCCGGCTGTTGCTTTGCCGATTTCATCCGGAGAATCTTCCTGAATAAAGTGGTTTCCTTTTACGGTAATTTCCTCCTGGTTCGGCCATGTCCTGCAGAATTCGCGTTGGCGTCCTGTGAGAATGGCGCCAGGGTCTGCGTTGATAAAGAGTTTTGGGACATCAGATGAAGAAAGCCAATCACCGTAGTCCTTCACGATATCAACAACGTCTTGCGGTTCACCTTCAATGGGTAGCTGACGTGGCCAGGTGAGGGTGGGGCGGCGGCCTTCTCCAGGGGTCAGGTATGGGCGTCTGTAAATATCCATTTCCTCATCTGTCATTTTGCGGAGCACTGACCCCGGGAGGACAAGTTCGACAAAGATATTTT
>JAFDFT010000607.1 GCA_019309685.1 Deltaproteobacteria bacterium | reverse complement strand
ACCGGATCCGGCGCTGATTTTGACGCGGTATGCAATGAAATGGCATCTTCTTATAAAGAAGTATGGAAGGTTGATAATGATGCGATTGCGTATCCCAACGCGGAAGTCATTCGCGGTGTTCTGGTGAACGTTCTTCCCAAGGGAAGCCTGATGATCATTCCGAATGATACATTTGGGATGGATTTAGGTCCCGGTCTTTCAATAAAGATGGATGTTCCGTTTATTCCTGATGTCGTTGATTTTGAAGGAATTGAAGGCGGAAGTCTCAAGACCATACGGCAGGAATACAGCGGAATGGCAAGTACGCATGTGACCTGTGATATTTCAGCAGGCGCGGTACTGACAACCCGGCCAGGTGTATTTCAGCCGGATGAAAGCAAGTCGGCCGGGGGCCAGGTTGTTGATAAATCCGGTGAGGCCGGTGATTTTTCTGCTAAGCGTAAATATCTTGAGATCGTTGAGGCAGAGGTTGGCGATGTGGATATCACCAAGTCAGAGGTTCTTGTCTCAGTCGGCCGCGGAATTGAAGATGAAGATAACATTGAAATCGCCCATGAACTGGCAAAGGCAATGGGTGCGGACGTATCTTGTTCCAGGCCGATTGTGGATGCCAAATGGCTTGAAAAATCAAGACAGGTTGGAACCTCAGGCCAGACAGTAAAGCCGAAAGTTTACATGGCCATGGGGATCAGCGGGTCATTTCAGCATCTTGGCGGTATCAAGGGGAATCCGTTTGTTGTGGCAATAAACAAGAATCCAAAAGCGCCTATTTTTCAGATTGCTGATATTGGTGTTATTGCTGATATCCTTGAATTCATGCCGGAGCTGACAGAAAAAGTAAAAGAAGGCTGATTCTTAAGATAAAAAAAAGATGTTTAAAGGCCGGCTGCCGCAGAGATGCGGACAGTCGGCTTTTTGCTTTTATCTGGTTATCTATAATAAACAAATGAAGGAATTTTATCTGATAGGTTTTAAGCCCTTTTCAGTTTGAAAGAAAATTTAAGCATGCTCCGGTAATCCCTATTTTCTCCAGGACATATCGAAATTTTATGTCGAATGTGGCCCAATATTTGGAGTTTGGGGGAATTGCCGGATGTCAAAAAGAGCTTATTCGCATAAACCTCAAATATTGAGCCACTACAAGGCTCTGTAGAATATGAATCCTGATATGGCCTGAAAATAGGCATTATCTCCGCTTTGCCACGAACCATTCCCTATTTACTCATTACCATTCACTTGTTATTTTTATTTACTTTTTAAGCGTTTGAGTTCAGCAGTTCTCAGTTCAATTCTCGCTTTGGCCAGCCTGGCGTAGTAATCTTTTATCTTTTTTGTTTGACCGTTCACTACAGCCTTGAGAAGATCCCCTTCCAGTTCCGCCACTTCAAGGAGCCTGTAATAATCCAGGGATTCCTTGAAATGGGCCAGCACAATCAGCCCGGTGAGCAGAGGATGGTTATTGGTGACATTGGCATCTTTAAACTGTATGCCGTGCTCGAGCTCAACTTCCAGACCCGCGCAGAAATCCTTTGGATCTATTTTCATTGATTTGGGGCAGACCTTGGACATGATTTTTTTAGCCTCTTTCAAGGATACCTTGGGCTGCTTTTTCCTGGTCCAATCACTGATCCTTAATTCCTTGCACACTTTGCTTACTTCTTCCACGGTGATGTATTGTGGGATCTTCATAATTTCCTCCTTTTGTAAGGCCTTTTAAAAACATCCTCTTTTGCCCAATTTCTGTGTCCCCGATAAGCGGGATCTTCGCTACGCTTCGACAGGCAAAAAATTTAATCCGCCACCGAACTTTGGCGGATTAATCCTCGAAATACTCAATGTATGTCTGCGGTTAAAATTATTGCCTTCCTCGAACTTGAACAAAATAGAACATTTTTAAAAGGCCTTAAAAGCTAATAATTTACAATTTTTATTACAATCAGCCTAATTAAACTATTCACTATTATAAACAAAACTCATAAACAAGTGAATCCTGTACACATTGAAACTATAAACCCATCACATAAACCATGATGGCCGGTCTTTTATCCATTGTAAAACCGTTGGTTTTAGCCAGTCCTTCAGACTGGAAGCTAAATAGAATTTCGGAAATAACAGGTCATCATCCGGTGCAATGATATTTTCATGAA
>JAFDFT010000140.1 GCA_019309685.1 Deltaproteobacteria bacterium | reverse complement strand
TAGAGTCTCCTTTTTCTCTGGCGAACTTAAAAAGGGATAATATTTCATCGTCCTTCAATGGTGTTATTCCCGGGTTGAAATAACCCGGCCCCTCCATCTTTGGCTGAACAGCATTGAATTGATCATATCCTGACATGGGAAGTATAAAATTTGTTGTTTTGTAAGCGGATTCAATGATGATAAATGACAACAAATCAATCTCAGGAAGCTTTAGGATTTCATCTTGACTAATCATGTATCGATTTCTATCATTTTCAATTACCCAAGCCCTTTGCCGTTTCCAATATACAAACGTTTCCGCTTTTAATCCGATTCTATCTTCAGCATTTTTTAAGCTAAATTCAGGGTCCCTTAATGAGACGTGGCAGGAATATACCTGTTTTTCAATTAATATTTTATGCGCTTCCGGAAAAACAGCCGTGTCCCAGTCAATGTCTTCAACAGGTATTGAATCTATATTCTTGCAGTGTTCGTATTTTCTATGCGCGCCAAATTCTTCTTTTCCCCGTAGATTAAGATACAGTGAACGTTCGGCTTCTTCCTTCGATAATTTTTGATACCTCAACATAATGTTTATTTTATTTTCTCTTAAAATTACATATCTTGTGACATTAAGTTTCCCTCCTGGATAAATTACTCCCATAGTGAAAAGCGGTTCAGATAGACGATGTTCAAGCTCACTAAATATCCAGACATCTTCTAAATGCATATATTCAGCTCCACCATACACTGAACCATACCAACGATAAATATCCGGAAGTTGATCCTGAATGCCAAAATTTCTTATGATCATAAAATTATCGCTAATATTTTCAATTGTAAATACCAAACGAGAGACAGCTCCCTTTTGGAAAAAATGCTCCTCTCCCGGCGGTCGGGTGGATTCCTGTTTAACAAAAACAGATAGCGGGCCTTCACAAACATTTTTGTTTTTTAATAGAAATCCACCAGAGGCCTGTAGATTTGATACCTGAACGAACATCAATAATAACATTATCAAGTTTATGACTGTTCTAAGCATTAAAAATTTCTTTACACTTTGTTTTACTTCCAAATTAAGCTTATTCATACCAGTAGTTTTTACGTCCATTCAAAACGTCACGTTTATAAATGAAAAAACTTACAACTAAAATTTCTACGAACGCCATTTAAGTCATCAGCAATCATACATGTATAGCTGTCGAAAAGGCCTGAATACATATATATCCAGCGCGATACATACTGATTTTAAGGTTTTTTTACACTATCTTCTATCCAGTCCATAAAAGACTTGTTTCCATCTAAAACAGGCAAGCTAATGACACATGGGCAATCATAACTGTGGAGCAATTTCACTTTTTCAATTAAAGAAGATACATTGGATTCAATCGTTTTTGCAATCAATACAACTTCAGCGTCTTTTTGGAGTTCACCCTCCCAGAAATATATTGATTTCATATTTTCAATAATGTTAACGCACGCTGCGAGTCCAGATGAAACCAATTCTTTTCCTATTGATTCTGCTTCCTCCGCAGTGCCTGCTGTCATATAAATCAAGTTAATTTTCATTATTTACCTTAAATTTAAACTTTATATATAAAGAAGAACTTTCATTAAAGGTTAAAAAACACTAACCTTGCAAAAGTTTTGTCTATTGGGTAAAAGTATAGTGAAATAAGTGTTTTGTGTCAAATAAAAGGTTTGAGTGAAAAATGGATGCTGAATTTCCATAGAAAAATATATCGCGTCAGTTAACAATTACCCTAACCCTAAAACAAAACGAAATTCAAATGTTACCCTATGAATACGTTTGATGTCATCATCGTAGGGGCTGGACCTGCTGGAAGCCTTCTAGGATATTACCTGGCCAAAAATAAAATTAACGTCCTCATCATTGATAAACAAAAGTTGCCGAGATACAAAGTTTGCGGCGGTGGACTTACTAGAAGAGCCCTGGATATAATTCCTTTTAATATATCGGAAGTTATCGAAAGTTATTCTCATAATCTTAATATCACCTTATATAATAGCATTGTTTTTGAATACACTTCCACTCTCCCTGTTATCGGTATGGTTATGCGAGATAGGTTCGATTACTTTTTAACAAAAAAAGCAACACACCAAGGAGCTGCTTTAAGGGATGAAACGGCCTTTAAGTCCGTTACCGGTAAAGCCGGCGATCTAAATATTGAAACGTCAAGAGGATTTCTTAAAGCAAAAATACTTGTCGGGGCAGATGGGGTTTTTAGTAAAACCGCCAAAGCGCTTAAGTTAAACATCAGCAGTAAACAGATGATTGGCTTAGAGGCAGAAATATATATTCCTAACGCCAACATGTTAAAAACACTTATGAATATCACCAGCTTTGACTTCGGTGTGATACCGGAAGGATATGGATGGATTTTTCCTAAAAAAGAACACCTGTCAATCGGCATTTTATCTGTTTCTAAAAAGATCAAAGCTATGAAACAATACTTTTACAATTACCTTGAAACAAAGAAGCTCCAAAATTATGCGCATATTAAATCTCTTAAGGGTTGGATGATACCGTATGGACCGCCGAAGAATATTTTTTATGCTAATGAAAAAGGATTGCTCGTGGGTGATGCGGCAGGGCTGTCCGATCCCATAACGGGTGAGGGGATTTTTTACGCTTTCAAAGAAGCGGACATTGCTTCTCAAATTATTGCGGATAAACTATTGTTTGGAAAAGGCGGTTTAAGTCTATATAATGGCGCACTAAAACCACTTCAAAAGGATTTAGCGTATGCCTTGAAATTGCATCGGCTTGTTTACAAAATACCCCGGATAAGCCATAAACTGATGAAAGTCCACGGGAACAGATTGGGCAAGAAGTATATTGACATTATTACCGGGAAAACAACATACTGCATGATGTACAAAAAAATATTCAGCATACAGGGAATAAAGACATTGTTTTCCAACCAGCGCAAAAACCCTAGTGCATCGTGAGAGCTTTCTTAAATTGCATGTCTTAAAATTCTGATTCATTGACCGAATAATGTAGCTGAAAATATAAAATAGGATAAAAATGACAACGGATTTTATATGGCTGGCAAGTTTTGTTTTAATATCCTATACAACCTTGGCAATCTCGGGCTTTGGCAGTGTTGTCATAGCGATAACACTGGGAGCCCATCTGTATCCTATAGAAGTGCTTCTGCCGATACTGGTACCTTTAACACTTTTTGTGAATTCGTATATTGCAATTAGATATCACGATAAAATAGACACGGTTGTTCTTTTTCGTAAAATAATACCTTTTATGGGGACCGGTCTCTTTTTGGGAATTATTGTATTTCATCTTATTCAAGGCATGTTACTAAAAAAAACATTTGGTCTTCTCATCGTGATTCTTTCAATACGGGAACTTTATCGACTATCAGCAAAAAACCCAAAACCATCATCCACTTCAAACGTTGCGTCAAATATATATATAATTACTGCTGGGATAATACATGGTATTTACGCGTCCGGAGGGCCGCTGCTTGTTTATGCGATTAATAAGATCGGTCTTAATAAATCTTCATTTCGAAGCACACTTTCATCTTTATGGCTTATATTAAACATTGTATTAACATCATTTTATATCGTTTCAGGAAAGATTACTGCAGATAGTGTTAAGTCAACCGGAATGCTTCTGCCGGTTGTTTTAATAGGTTTGATTATAGGAGAGACATTGCACCGATATATTCATGAACACTTCTTCAAAATTTTTGTCTTCTTGATACTTCTTTTCAGCGGGTTTTCTATCTTGATTAAATAAAAAATGGGACATTATGCGTTAAGATTGTCATCGCATTCAGCCCCACTTTTTAATTCTAAATTTAATAGGATCTAATTTTTTTATTTAAGGAAAACTGCAATTACACGTCGATTTCTCTGCCTGCCTTGAGCGGTATTATTGTCAGCAATGGGTTTGGACTCGCCATATCCCTTCGCGGTAAGCCGTGAAGCGGAAATGCCGAATTTATCAATAAGGTATTGTCTGACACTATCGGCTCTTCGTTGTGACAAACTCTGGTTATATTGGTCACTCCCTCTGCTATCCGTATGACCTTCGATAACAGCATCCACATCTGAATGTTTGTTCATATAATCCGCGACTTCCTTGATGCGCTCATGATAAGCCGGTCTGACGAAAGACTTATTCGTGTCAAATTCTACTCTGAGTTCAATCGCGTCAGGTACACCTGCTACCTGTTTACAACAACACCCGGTTAAGAATCCTAAAAAAACCATTAGTGATAAAATGACCGTAATGAAAATAGATAATTTAATTTTTTCCATTTTCTCTCCTTTCGTCGACAAATCGACAATTATTGACAGTTTGTAATAATTATAGAAAATTGATTAAACCAAATAATCAGGCACATAGTCAAGTAAAATATCCAACTTTTATGTGACCCATAACCTGCTTCTTTGTATCTTATAATAAATTGGTTTAAATAAATTCTTTACATTATTTTAACCATTCTCTGTTAGATCTTTTATTAGCGCTTTTCTTTCTTTATCTGTTAATTTCAGCTCTACCTTTCCACCACCAGGATGACATAAATGCAGCTCGCAGCCTTCTTCTGATCTTTGAACCGACCATCTCCGCGAATTTGTAAATTTCACAGAATCATCAAGATAGTCATCTGGATTTAATTGGGCTATTTGTATCAGAATGCCGAACGCGTCTTTTGGATGGATAAAAAGCTCCTTCCACACGTCTCCAAAATCGTTATATCCAAAATAAGGGATATTCTCTTTTTCCAGGCAATCTCTGGTTTTTTGGATGTCAGATGTCTGTAAAGTGATATGATGAACCCCGCCATCCTTTTTATTGCTTAAAAAGTTATCCAAAAAACTTCCTTCGCCCGTGGGCTTTATAAGCTCAAGACGGCTCATATCGCCTAGTGAAAAAATTTGCCAATAAAACTTAATACTGCTGTCCTCAGCTCCGGCTCCTGGAATCGCGCCCAGGATATTTTGAAAAAAGTGAACGGCTTTTTCGTAGTCATTAACAGCAAGAGATATATGTTCTATCCGTGAAATCAATATCGACTCCTTTTTGTTTTATCAAATCAATCTTCATTCTGTATGTACTAAAATTCGCTTGCAATATTTATGCGCCAATTCATCTACAGCTGTGTTCAAACCGACTTAGCCCTGTTGTTTTTTTTCTTTCCCAAATCATCATCAAGCGCGCTTCTAATTATCTGAGCCATTTTTTGCAGCTTTACAGGCTTCATAATAAATTCTCGAATCCCCAATCTTCTGGCTTTTTCAGGCGTAACCAGCGCGTTAAATCCGGTACAAAGAATGATGGGGATGTCTGGGCGTATACGCATTAGCTTCTGGGCCAGTTCCATACCAGTCATATTAGGCATCGTGAAATCAGTGATAACCAGATCAAACCGTTTTTTGGCTGAACGAAATAATTCAAGTGCTTCAACACCATTTGCTGACAGCGTAACCTTATAACCGAGTTTGGTCAGCATTTTCTGATATGAGTTAAGAATGACTTTTTCATCATCAACAAAGAGTATCTCTTCACTTCCTGTTGGAATTTCTTTATCTTTTTCAGCTCTTTGTCCATTATTGGCGATATCCATACATGGTAGAAAAATATGAAAAATAGTACCCTTGCCAAGTTCACTATGCACGGTAATATCTCCACCGTGGTTCATGACGATCTCCCGGGAAACCGCAAGCCCCATTCCCGCGTATTCAGCGTTTTCTTTTGTGGAATATGACGTATCGAAAACATGATCTATATTTTCAACATCGATGCCATGCCCTGTATCACGCACTGATAAGTTAACATATTTGCCAGGAGAAAGATCGTGGGTCAGGGTTGCCTCGTGTTCATCAAGTTCGACATCTATCAAACTTATTTCGAGGTCTCCACCTTTCTCTTTCATGGCGTAAGCAGCATTCGAACAAAGATTCATAAGGATTTGATTAACCTGAAACAGATTGGCCATAACTGTATCTGACTCTGATGAAATATGATGACTGATTTTAATGGTTGCGGGTATTGATGACCTTAAAAACTTAACAAACTCCCTTACAACAATCCCCATTTTTAATGGTTCCGGAACATGCCCAGATTCTCGGGAAAAGCTGATAATCTGCCCGACGAAATCTTTTGCACGTTGACAGGCATCTTCAATGAGCTCAAGGTGGTAGCGTGCAGGATTTCCTTTAGAAATATTGGCGAGTGCCAATTCAGTATTACTTGTTATTATCCAGAGAATATTGTTAAATTCATGCGCGATCCCGCCGGCCAGTGTCCCAACAGTTCCAATATTTTGGGCCTGCTGAAGTTGGGTTGCAAATTTGCTTTTTTCGTCTTCGGCTATTTTATGCAGTGCTTTTAAATCACGATGATACCTTGCCGCGTCTTTTCCCAGCTGTTTGATCTT
>JAFDFT010000606.1:437-2602 GCA_019309685.1 Deltaproteobacteria bacterium | reverse complement strand
TTATGAACCCTGGAAACTGGGAGGTTAGCGAATGAAAAGGCCTGCGTATAAATATACTGATATGATCCATCGATGCTTCCGGTGCGGTTACTGTAAATTTCCAACAGACTGGGAAGACATCACTAATTGTCCCGCTTACGCAAGGTTTCGTCTTGAAAGCTATTCTCCCGGCGGACGTCTCTGGTTGATTAGAGCATGGGTGAATGGCGAGATGGAGTGGACCGAACATCTTGCCAGCATTGTTTACTCGTGCGCTGCCTGCAAAAATTGTGTGGAGATGTGCCCGCTGAGTTTCAGGGATGAGCTTGTCAATATGGTCATTGCTGCAAAAAATGAAATGGTCGAGCTGGGATTGCTGCCATCATCCGTTAAAACCTTTTTGGAAAATGTTCAATTACACGGAAACCCATATGGTATTCCCGCCAAAAAAAGAAATGAATGGATGGAGGGAATTCAGATAGAGGAATATAACGGGCAGGAATTTCTTTATTATGTGGGCTGCGAAGGTTCCTATGATACCCGGGCGCAACTGGCCGCCAAAGCCCTGAGCGAACTTTTGTTAAAGGCCGGTGTGTCTTTTGGAGTTTTAGGTGATAAAGAAATTACAGACGGTAATGAGGTTGAAATGCTAGGTGAAGACGGTTTGATGGAGTGGGTTGCAGAAAAAAATATCAAACAATTTAAAGAATTGGGCGTAAAAAAAGTTATCACTTTATCTCCTCATTCATATAACGCGTTTAAAAATACCTACCCAAAGTTTGACGGCGGATTTGAAGTCTTTCACTACACTCAAATTCTTTCTGATCTTATAAAAAAGGGGAAACTGGCTGACCTGAATGGAGCACAAAAAAATGTTACCTTTCATGATCCATGCTTTCTTGGCCGGTGGAACAATGATTATGATTCCCCGAGAAAAGTACTTAAAGCCTTAAACGGGATCACGCTGGTTGAAATGGGAAGAAATAAGAAAGGCGCTCTATGCTGCGGCGGGGGAGGAGGAAATTTTTATACAGACATTCTTGGGGGAAGTGAAGACAGCCCTGCCCGGATTCGAGTTAGAGAAGCTGCGGAAACAGGCGCGGATATTTTGGCCGTTGCCTGCCCCAACTGCCTGACCATGCTTGAAGACGCCGTTAAAGTAGAAGGACTGGATGGGAAAATGATGGTTCAAGATATTTCTGAAATTGTCAGTGGAAGTTTTTAACCGATATTCCAGAAAAACTCTACCATGGCACAATTGTCTTCTACTATAAAAGATTATCGAACTTCTCCGGCAACTATTTCTAAATTTTCAAAAACATTCCCCAGCCTCAGTTTTTACAGTTACTTTGTTCGGCTTGTTTTCAAATCGGGCATAAAAGCAAAACAAGGCCAATATGACAGTAAAGCGTGGCGGCAAGACAGCCTGAATCTTCTTCATGCACTGGAACGTATTGGAGTATGTCTTAAAATCACAGGTTTCGAACATCTCGAACAACTTCAACCTCCCTATGTAGTCATAGCTAACCACATGAGTACTCTTGAGACTGTGGCTCTTCCTTCGATTCTTCTACCGTTTACGAATATAACATTTATTGTTAAACAAAGTTTGCTGAAATATCCTTTTTTTGGACACATTTTACGGGCACGCGACCCAATCGCGGTCAATCGGATCAATCCAAGACAGGATATGAAAACCGTTATGGAAGAAGGTTTAAACAAATTGAAAAACGATATTTCAATTATTGTCTTTCCCCAAACAACACGAACAATTTATTTAGACCCCAAACACTTTAGCTCCATTGGCATCAAACTCGCTCAGCGTGCCGATGTTCCTGTTGTTCCGCTAGCACTTTTAAGCGACGCTTGGGGAAACGGAAAACACTTAAAGGACTTTGGTAGAATCGATGTGTCGAAAAAGGTTTATTTTGCATTTGGGGAGCCAATGTGGGTTCAAAGCCGGGGCAAGGAGGAACATCAGGCCATTGTTCAATTTATTAACCGGAAACTTGAAGCATGGAAAAACCCAAAACAGTTTAAAAGCGTTTCAAAATCTTGTTGAACGATCGAATTTTAAGTGACGCTTATTTAAAATAATAAACCCGATCAAACAACAAAAAGGAGATATCATGGATATTATCAAAATTATGCCTTGTCTTGACATGAAGGATGGTAGAGTCGTAAAG
>JAFDFT010000606.1:0-398 GCA_019309685.1 Deltaproteobacteria bacterium | reverse complement strand
GTCGACTTGAAAGACGCCGGCGATCCGGTAGAAAATGCGAGCCATTATCAACAAGAAGGTGCCGACGAACTGGCTATGCTGGATATAGCTGCAACCTTGGAAAACAGAAAAACAAGACTCGAATGGGTAAGAAATGTCTCCGACGTTATCGATATCCCATTGACGGTCGGCGGCGGCATCTCAGCTTTAGAAGATATCGAAATGACTCTTGAAGCGGGTGCGGATAAAATTTCCATGAACAGCGCCGCTGTCAACAATCCAGAATTGGTGAAACAGGCTGCCGAACAATTTGGGTCTGAAATAGTAGCAGTGGCCATTGATGCAAAAAGAAACAAAAAAATGGCATCCGGCTTTGAACTGGTCGTTTCCGGCGGAACAAAACCTGTCGGCAAAGACGC
>JAFDFT010000139.1 GCA_019309685.1 Deltaproteobacteria bacterium | reverse complement strand
CCGCCGCAAGCGGACGGGGTATTAAAGCGGAATAATATCTGATTTATATTTGGGGGGACACGTTGTTTCCCCCCAAACCCCTCTTCCGCTTGTTTCCCCCACCCCAAGGGGATGAGGTATTAAAAACCATAATAAATAAATTTGTTAAATCAATTCACCAAAGATTTCGATTGCGGCTATCTCCCAAATCATTACAAACCTCATAAAAGTTGTCATTACCTAACCGTATATACTATAAATCTTGACGAGTTTCAGATGTGCATTAAGGAAAGTAACCTGCTATTTTAATCCCCCATTATCTAATATACATTAAAAACCTTTTGTAGCGTATTCGCACTTACCTGATATTCGAGATCGATATAAGTCCTCTCGTTCGACCTAGAGACTCTC
Source organism: Deltaproteobacteria bacterium (assembly GCA_019309685.1). Taxonomy (GTDB): domain Bacteria; phylum Desulfobacterota; class Desulfobacteria; order Desulfobacterales; family JAABPS01; genus JAABPS01. The sequence continues at coordinate 10,723 of JAFDFT010000139.1, read as the reverse complement.
GACACGTTATCAGATGCTGGAAGTGATCAATATCAGTGTAGCCCCTAATAAAGCAATATGAAGTAAAAAATATGTTTAGGAGCTTTTTGGATTTAAAACTCTATAGTTCTTCTTTCTTGCTTAAAGTATTAAGGTTCCAAAATATAATTAATCTATCGCCATAAATACTTTTACTATTTCGGTTACAGTTTCAGCTATCGGTGCAAGTTCAGATTTCTCTATTTTGTCTAGCGTATCACCTGAGTCCAGCAGATAATATGGACAGCCGATCCAGGATATTACCGGAACGCCGGCCTCCAGCACATAACCGGCTGCGTCGGAGGCGGGTGCTTCTCCGAAGAAAGTTGATGATATGCTGGCTGTGCGCTTGGGTGGTTTTTTATCGAACGCTTTCATAACTGCCGCTACTACCGTTGGGTCATGTGATGTGAACATTACAGTTAAGGCAGGGTCACCGTTAGGCTCATACTCTCCATCTTTTTCCTCTACGTCCTTTGCTGCAAGATGTTCAAGCGTTAACAGGATTCGTGTGCGATCCATAATGTCCTTATGCTCGCGTGCAAATTGAAAAGCACCCTTTGATCCGTAGAAATGGCCTCCATCCACAACAAACACCATAGTTTTGTCACGCTTTTCTTTAGGTACTCTCGACCATGCCCATGCCTGGGCCAAAACTTGCACAGTGCCGGCACCATCCTCGCTGGCACCTTTAAACGGACTGTCATGATGAGATGTCACCAGTATTACATCATCAGACATACCAGGCAGGATTCCCCATACGTTTTTCATCTCTCCTGGTTTGTTTGATCCAGTTAATTTTAGGGTAGCCTCTTTTTCTTGCTTAGCGTACTTGCGAAGTTTTTCACCTTCGTACTTTCCAATCCACAAGCCGGGCATGGGTTTCATAATGCCGTCATAAGGCCCATAGTGAGTGTTATAGCGGGAGGGCTGATTCTTAAGAATTAGGCATATACCAGCGGCACCATTTTTGACTGCGTTCCAGTAAACATCAGTTGATGGGGCTGTTTCAAGAGTGCTTTGTCCCACGAAATTAGGCCTTACAAAATTCAGATATTGCCAGGATGAAAGTTTGAAAGATCCGTCTGGATTAGATACAACATAGGAAGATCCGATACCGCGTAGTAAAAGCCCTGTCGGAAGTATTGGAAAGGGAACTTCCGCTACTACTATTTTTCCTTTTACATCGGTTTTCTTAAAGTCCTTTTGATCACCCACGCCAACATATACCATCGGAGCAGATATACCTGATTTAGGAGTGAACTCCGTATTCAATACAAAAAAACTCGGTATATTTTGTCCTTCGATAGTTAGCGACCATTGTTGAGCTTCCCACACACGGATAGAAACAGGATCAAGTTTGATGTCTTGTAAACCAATTTCCCTGAATTTATTTGCTACCCAGCCTTCGGCGCGTATTCCTTCAGGAGTACCTGGCCTACGATGTGGAGTGGAGCATAACTCAGTCAGCCATTCGTAAATTATATCAGAATCAGGAACCTCAACTTCACCATCATAGTCAGGGAGGGTCTCTGAAAGCTTACGGGCTTCCTTTTTAAGCTTCCATATTTCAGGCAGGGTTTTTAGAAGTGAAAACACAGCAGTGCCCACATCTGATTCAAACTGATGATCTTCAATAACCTGCTCATCAGAAGATAAACCATGATTCAACGGAAATATTAATGCCAAAAAAAGAAGAAAAGTGTAGAAAAACCGTGAATATTTCATATAAACCTCCAATTAGATTTTTCAAGTTGTAAAACATTACTTCTAAAGTAATATTGTTTAAATATCAATATTATACTTTCAAAATCCAGACTAAACAACCTAAACATCACAAACCCAACTACCAATACGCTGTTTACCCGCCATTGTATGATCACTAATGTTCCAAAAGCTATTAAAAAAACGAAGACAGGACAGCAGCTGGCAAAAACCAATATTTACGAATTGGGAAGGGTGATGATTCAACTTTAATGATAAGAACTTCTTTTTTGATTTAGGAGTAGAACAAATCAGCCCTTGTATGTCAAAGCAAATTCGATCGCATAATGTTGCGGCGGAAACGTAGGCAGGATGTAAGAATTGTAGAGGAACGATTCTAAGATGTTCACCGAGTGTGAGAGTCTTGATTTTCACTTTTAAGACTATTGGTTAAGATAAAACAAGGGTGGAAGTCTTCTCCGCCCTTGTTTTATCTGCATGTTTAATATCTGAATCTTGCATAAAATTTGATGAGAATCTTTTTTGATGAATCATCATAATAGTCCCATCAATATTTTAACATTGAAGCATTTTATTCATATGGTAAAAGAATGAAATCAATTTAATACCGATAGCTTCCTTTTAAAATCTCTTCATATATTTCAGGCGTTAAGGAAGTATATTCGGAAGAACCAGGTAGTAAAACATATAAAGGATCATCTAATTTATTTCGATCGTATCCTTCATTTTTTATCTTTACCTTTTGCACTTTATCGGTAGCTGTTGTTTCAAATTCATCTTGAAATCTGGTAAAAATAGGAACAGCATAATCAGGAAGATATTGTTTTAAATGATTTAAAAACCCTTTCAGATTAAATTCTTCGTCTTCTTTTTTTACAATAGACACCATTCCGGCACGTCCTTCAGTACCCGGGATGATAACGCCATACGCGCACGACAGTTCAACCTGTTCAAATGAATTCACTACATTTTCCACTTCTTCTGTTGAAACATTTTCTGCGTGCCATCTAAATGTATCGCCGAGCCTGTCTACAAACTGCGCATGTCTAAATCCGATATCTCTTATCAAATCACCCGTATTCAACCATGCGTCATCCGTTTTAAATACGTTTCTAAATACTTTCTTTTTGCTCGCTTTGCCATCCTTATACATGTAAAATGTGTCAATATCGATCTTTCCTAATAAAAGACCCGCTTCTCCGGGATCTACTTTTATCATACATCCTGTTTTCTTATCTTTAATGGGTTCATCACGATCCACATCATATTTAACGATAGAATACTCTGAAAAAGTTATTCCCACAGTACAGTCCAAATTGAATCTATTTGCGAAATTTGGAATGCCCATCTCTGTAGCGCCATATTGCTCAATAATTCTCTCAATGCCGAATCTTTTCTTAAAATCCATCCAGAATTCATTTTTTATGCCGTTTCCCGCGCATTTTACGATGGGATTATCGGCATCATCATCTCGTGGCGGCTGATTGTAAAGATATCTGCAAATTTCTCCAACATAATTAAAAAATGTTGCGTTAAATTTTCGAGCATCTTTCCAAAAATTGCTGGCAGAGAATTTGCGCCGTATAGCCATAGCAGAATCTCCACCTAAAGCTGCAGCGAGTCCAATGTTAATTGCATTTGAGTGAAAAAGAGGAGTCGTTATATAGACCGTATCATCCGGCGTCATCTTAACAACTTCTTTTCCCCAGTAAAAGGCTGAACCTATGGTATGTAGGTTTGTAATGATAGCCGCTTTCGGCAATCCGGTTGTACCGGATGTGAAAATATAGGAATACGGATCCATTACGCTAATATCTTTCGTCGTGGGAGGATTATGTGTATCAACATCCTTTATCGCTTCATTTAAGTTGATATAATCTTTTGGCATTTCTTTTTCATTTTTGTCCGTAATGAAAAAAAGCATACTCTGCTGTTTTTCAGTTAATTCGAGCCTGGATTTGACCTCCTCAAATGCATCGACAAGCTCTTCTCCAATAAGAAACGCCTTTGCCTCAGAATGTTTAATACTATGAATAAGAGGATTTTCTCTTTGCCGTGTGTTAATTAACGAAGAGATCACGCCGATTTTTGCCATACCAAAAATGGCAAACAAAATTTCAGGCCGATTCTCTACGAAAACGACCGCAACATCTCCTTTTTTTAATTCCACTTCATTTAAAAAATAATTCGCGTAGCGGTTTATCCATTCATTTAATTCTTTATTTGTAAATGTTACATCTTCATATAACAGGGCAATTTTGTCCGGATTCTGTTGAGCGCGATGTTCCATTCGAAGTCCAATGGAGTCATCTTCACCCCACATCTCAGGATATGCCTGGCTATCCTGCGGTGGCTCCGCAAGAGCAAGACGGATAGCAGCGGTGAGTTTAAGATAATCTTCTTTTGACAATGTATATGTGTTTCCAGGAATGGCATCTGTTTTTTTTCGATTTAACTGCCGTCTTATTTCACCCTTAATATGTTCATCTATCCATCCAAAGTTGTCTGTGTCAGGCGGATTCCCGGAAATGGAGAGGTTCCCGCCATATATTTCAAACAGGGTATCCGATTCACCGGATAACAGCCTCAACGCGGCATCTTCCTGCATCTGATAGGTTACGTCAGGATTACTGATCTTTCCCTGGCCAAAATGAAGAGTCCCATCTTGAATTTTCAGCCAGTGATCTGCATTATCCCCACACTCAAAATAAATGTTCGCATTCCAATCCTTAATATCTTCCTGAATTTCTGTAGATGTATGAGCGATCTCGCAATAAAGCTCATAGTAAGCGGGTATGTCTGAAACAGTAAGTGTATCTTCATCAATTTTCTTCCATATGTCATCCTTCATCGGCATACTTCATTCTCCTTAGTCTAAAAAACCTGTTCTTTTTCATCATGCAAAACTTGAACGTATTTTAATTCCCCAATGACCGTCCTGGTTTGCAATTACCCAAAAGCTTGGAAATGTACCTATTTTTGAGCCATCGGACCTGTATCTTGAAAATTGTATAGCACAATGAACCTTGCTTTCACAGCTTTGAACCACATTTCGGTAATCCCAACAGCTATGATTCCAGCCATAATCATTCACCAGCCAGTCAAAAGCCTTCTCCGTAATCTCAGGCGGCTTTTCAGTAAAGACCAGTTTATTATTCATCATGCCTAATCGTACATGAGGATAGTTAATCAACGCGTTACAGCCAGTGGCGTCTCGTTTATTAAAAGCGTCCTGATAATTGATAACGACATTTACGGCTGCTTCTTCATATTCATTATGAACAACCGTAATCAGCTTTGTGGTATCTTTCTAATCCTCAGTGACGCGTTCGAAAGTAATCAGTTCTTTTGGATATTGACTTATTGAATCTGTCATCATTTCTCCAAGGTAATTAGGATTTTTTTATTGAAAAGATCATCCCGAATATCAGGGCATGTATGGTACGGGGCTCGGGCCAAGCTGTGTTTTTAATACTGCTTGAGCCATGTCTACAAATTCACAGACCATGGGCCGTGTATCCCTGGGATCCATGATCTCTTCGATATTAAACGCCTCAGCAGTTCGGAAAGGAGAGGCCAGCGCGTCAAGCTTGTGTTCGATCTCTTTTTGTTTAGCTGCAGGATCATCGGATTCGGCAATAACCCGCCGATACGCGGCAGATACACCGCCTGAAATGTGCATGGACCCCCAGTTTGCAGAAGGCCAGGCCACCCGTTTAAACATCCCGCCTGGGCGAGCATGGCACTGGCCTGCAACACCATACAATTGACGTATAATGATGGAAATCCATGGCATTCGTGTTCGCATTGTCGCGCAAACCAGTTTTGCGCCGGCCCTGACGATCCCTAGTTTCTGCTGCTCCGGACCCACCATGAACCCCGGCTCATCGGCAAAATAGATCATAGGCAGATGAAAGGTATCGCACAACTGTAAAAATCGGATAATCTTGGTGCCTGCAGCCACATCCGTAGATCCCCCTAAAAAATTGGGGTTGTTGATCATGACGCCTACTGAATAACCATTTATGCGGGCGAATCCGAGGATTCGTGAGCGCCCATAATGGGGCGTAATCTCAAAAAATGAATCTTTGTCCAGAATGGCATCAAGAACCGCATGGGGATTGTAGCCCTTTCGTTTCTCCCGGGGTATGATAGAGATAAGGTTTTCCTCCCTTCGGCTGGGATCATCATTGGTCTCCACGCGAGGCGGCATCTGCCACGGCATCTGCCAGACATTATCGGGCAGATAGCTGAGAAACCGCTTGATCATATCAAACGCTTCTTCTTCGTTGTCAGCCAGATTGTCAACCACGCCGCCCTGAAAGACCTGGCTGCGTTCATCACCCAGCTCTTCCTTGGTAATATCGAGCCCCAAAGCAGCCTTTACCACCGGCGGTCCCCCGGGAAAAAGCTGACTGATCCCCTTAACCATCAGATTGAAATGAGCAAGGCAGGCGTCCACAGCCGGAAGCCCGGCAACCGAGCCGAGAGCGGCCGATACAACCGGGGCCGTGTTCGGCGTTACCGGATTGGTGGGAATGTATGTCCGGCCTATCTGTTCGAATGTTTTTACACTCCCTCCAGTGGCATCCAGAAGCCGAACGTAGGGCAGCCGCCAGTTCATAGCCATGTTCTGTGCGTGACCTTGTTTATTGCCAATTGTCGCATCCGCGGCACCGCCCCGCACAGTAAAAGCCCCGCCATTGAGCACCACTTTTCGCCCGTTCAGGGCACATAGACCGACAACCGTGTTGGACGGTCTCACATCAACGAGTATATCGTCTTCATAAGTTGCCGCGCCGGCCAGCAGGCCGATCTCCTGAAACGATCCCTTGTCCGCCAATAAATCTATCCGCTCCCGGATGGTGAGTTTACCCCGTTGATGCTGGACATCGATTCCAACCTGCCCTCCCATTTTTTCTGCCATTTTTTTGCGCTGGTTGAGCTCATCGAGTTCCGGTTGCCATACCATAGTGAACCTCCTTTAGAATGAGACCTTTGCAAAATCCCACTTTTTGCCCAATTTCTGTGTCAGGTGGAACATCCGCCTTTGGCGGGCTCAAATTGTAATCCGCCACCGAACTTTGGCGGATTAATCCTCAAAATACTCAATGCATGGATGCCTGCCCCGTAGATCTGGAAGATCGTACGGGGTGGTTAAAATTATTGCTTTCCTTGAACTTGAACCCCGGTTAAATAAAAAAACGGATTTAACGGGACAGGCAAAAATCAGCATTTTTTAAAAATCTCAGAATGTCATATCCCAAGTGGGTAAAAATACTCAATCGGGATGTATGTTTATATCCGCTCTATAGTTGTTGGCCAACTCGTTCCGAACCCTGCTATAAGGAAAGACCGCCGTCGACTCCCAGTATTTGCCCGGTAATAAAACTGGCATCATCGGACGCCAGAAAGATAAAGGCCGGAGGAATCTCCCGGGGTTCCGACATCCTTCGCAGAGATCTGGCTGCCAGGATCTTTTTAAAAACCTCTTCCGGGACGTTATCGTATATCCGGGTTTTATGAGAAGGCCCGATGGCGTTTACTGTAATATTGTGTTTCCCCAATTCCTTGGCGCAGGTCTTGGTAAAAGCAATGACTCCCGCTTTGGCGGCGCTGTAGTTTGCCTGTCCCACATTTCCCGCGATACCGGCGACTGATGTGACATTGATGATACGGCCGTATTTTTGTTCGATCATATGGGGGATAGCCGCCTTCGTACAGGTGAAAACACCTTTCAGGTCCACGGCGATCACATCATCCCACTCTTCTTCTGTCATCTTTGCTACACTTCGATCCCGGGTAATGGCCGCGTTGTTGACAAGCACATCTATTTTCCCAAAATGATCGATGGCAGTCTGGACAATGGCTTTTCCGCCTTCCATTCTTGCGACCGATTCATAGCAGGAAACGGCAGTACCTCCATCTTTTTGGATCTCTTCTACTACCCGGTCCACCACTTCCGGTGTCGTACCGTTAATGACTATTGAAGCACCGGCTTTGGCCATATCACAGGCTATCAGACGCCCCATTCCCCGGCTTGATCCGGTGATAACGATTGATTTATCTTTTAGTTTCATTTCCGCCTCTCAAAATAGTTTCTTCACAGTCCCAGCTCTGCGGCCACAATTTCCCTATGAAAATCACCATCCCCGAATGCCAGTTCCATTGCTTTGCCGCGTCTGAAATAAAGCTGCATGTCATATTCATCAATAATACCGATCCCGCCATGAACCTTAACACCCAGCAGACAAATCCTGCGTGAAGCATCGCTGGATCGGGCCTTGGCCATTGAGATCTCTTTTCCTGCCTGTAAACCCATGCTGGAATTCCATTCTTTTTTCGTCCCTTCGGCAAGGTCTTTTTCTTTCTCAAAAAAGTCATCCAGGGTTTGTCTGAATTGTTTCTCTTCCTCCGAATACTCAAAATCCATGCTTATTCTCCAGTAAAGACAGGTTTTCTCTTTTCCACAAATGCCTGATACCCTTCCTTAAAATCCTTTGTGGAAAAAGATACAGCTTGAAGATTTGCTTCGATTTCGAGCATAGTCTGAAGACTTGCCGGAAAGTTGTTCAGCGCGCTTTTTATCATGGCATAACTTCTTCCCGGCCCCTCAGCAAGACTTCGGGCAAGCTGCATTACTTCTTCGTCGAGTTGTTCATGGGGCACGGTCTTATTAACGATCCCCAAAGAAGCCGCTTCATCAGCCAGGATCATTCTTCCGGTAAACATCAACTCCTTTGCCTTATGCACGCCCACGCGAAGGGGAAGGAAATAAAGGCCTCCCATATCCGGAATAAGGCCTATCTTGACAAAGGACTCGGCAAACTTTGCCTTCTCAGAAGCAATAATGATGTCACTGGCTAAAGCCATGTGAAATCCCGCGCCAGTAGCTGCACCATTTACCCCGGAAATGATGGGCTTTTCCAACTCCACCATAAGCTTTATGAGTTTCTGTACATTCTTGAGCCTGTCCCTGCCCTTTGGAGTAGAGACATCCCCCATTGTCTTTATATCTCCTCCTGAGCAGAAAGCCTTTCCCGCACCTGTCATAACAACAACGCGGACATCCTCATCCGTGCCGATATTTGCGAACTCCTCCTTCAGCTCCTCCCGCATCACAAGATCAAGAGCATTCAGCTTCTCAGGAATGTTCAGGATGATTTTCTCAATTCCGTCTGATTTTTCTACGCGTATGGTTTTATAGCCCATAAATTTTACCTCTATTTTTTAATTTTTTCTAAAGATCAAAAAGCGTTCTGCTCATAATCAGCTTGTGGATCTCAGCAGAACCCTGGGCGTTTGTGAAGGTAATGGCGTCGTGCAGCATGGAGTTAAGTTGATCATTATCCCATGCACTTCCGCTCATCATCCTGATTACCTTTAAGCAGGTATCAACGGCTGTTTCCGCGCAGAACCACTTCGCCTGGGATGTCTCAGCACTATGCCTGATGCCCTTATCTTCAAGACATGCCGCACGCCAGGCAAGAAACCGCCCTGCCTCGATCCGCGTAGAAAGTTCTATCAGGGGATGTGTCATTGCCTGTTTTGTAGTTAGGGGCTCGCCGAAGACTATTCTGTTTTTCACAAATTCTACGCCGATTTTTAATGCTTCTCTGGCGATACCGATAACGCCTGCGGCAAGGCAAAGGCGCGTCTTATCCAGGCCCTTCATGGAATAGACAAATCCCAGTCCTTCTTCTCCGATCAAATAGTCGTTGGGTAACACACAATCTTTAAAATCAAGAATTTCCACATCATGCGCGTTAAGCCCATGCCCGTGCTGTTTCTCAGTAATATGGAAACCTTTGGCGTCCACCGGAACCAGAAAAGCGCTGATGCCTTTCGCTCCCTTACTTCGATCCGTGTAGGCAAAGACAAGAATGTGTGAGGCCAGGTCCACATTGGAGATGAGGCGCTTTGTTCCATTCAATATCCAATTGTCTCCGTCTCTTTTGGCTTCAGTTTTGATCGACCCGACCGGATCGGAACCTGGACCGCCGCTATCCGTCAATCCAAATGCAAAGAAATACTCTCCCCGGCAAAAGGGCTCAAGAAAGCGGTGTTTCTGTTCTTCTGTCCCCCCTTTCACAATGGGTACCGATGCGAGACCGCCGACTTCGAAAATGGTAAGGCAGCTGCCGTAGGCCGCTCCAATCTCTTCGGCAATCAGGCAGAGATCGACGATGCTCTCAGCCCCTTTACCGCCATACTCCTTGGGAATCCAGTAGGAGCTAACATTGCGGGTGATTTCAGATGCAAGTTCCTTATCAAATTCTTTCCTGCGCTCCATTTCAGGACCCAGAGGACGAATCCTTTTATCTGCAAATTCTCTGATTTCATCTCTCAAAGCAATCTGGCTTTCAGTCAAATCAAATCCTACGGTCATGGCGCCTCCTTCATTTTTCTTATATGGTATTCGTTTTTATTTTATTTATTTTCACCTCAAATGACAGACATTTACATGTGTAAGATAATCCGGTTATCCACAATAAACAAGTAAATATTTTTGGGTCTTCTTCAACTATACTGGAGAAAAATTAAACTTTTAACGCTTTGGTTGAATAGGTGATCGTCCTGTGAAATGTTAACAATGCGATAGTAAAAAAAAGAAAGAGAAACAAAAATGGGTGGAAAGTATTTTACCTTCCACCCATTTGGCTACGCCGGTATTTTAACTACAGGCTTTCTTCGAACCAACAGAAGATACCCTGTTGATTTATTTAACTATCTTAATCCTTTGCAGGTGAAACGGAAATCCTTCACTTTTTGGATACACATAATCAATCCTGTCCCTCATGGCGTATATCATGTTCAAACCGAATAATATATTCCCTCCCGGTTCCGTCCTCATCTGAGCATACACCTTTTTTATAAGCGCTAACCGTTTAGCCCTGTCAGGCTCACTCTTTTGCTCTAAAATCATCTTGTCGAGTATTTCCTTGTCCGGACGGGTTGTCCATGATGAGTAATAGCTGTC
>JAFDFT010000605.1 GCA_019309685.1 Deltaproteobacteria bacterium | reverse complement strand
TCTCGAAAATTCACTGATCCTTCAAGTCGAACACGTCTTTCTGCTAAGATAAAACCAGCTTCAGCTTTTGGAGCAATATAAAAATAATAACGGTTACCAGGCTCCAGGCCTGATATTTCAGCGACGTTTGTTTTTGAGACAGTAACAGCAGGAGACGTCCGATCGATCTGTTCAGGAGAGAGTCCATAAAAAATAGAAACGTCCGAGAAAGTATTATCACTATCCCACGATAGCTTTACAGTGTCATCGCTAATGCTTTGAATTTCAATATTCATTTATGCAGTTTTTTAAACTATATCCGGAAAATGATGAATAATGACCAAAATTAAAAATCAATTTCCAGTAAATTTTCCCTTTCGTTTTTCAAGGAAAGCTTGAATTCCTTCTTTAAGGTCGTTCGTTGTATGGCATAAAAGCACCTGGTCCGAATCCATATGCATAATTGACTGATCCAATGCTGAAGAAATAGCGTTTACACTTTTTTTAATCATCTGGGCAGCGATTGGCGGCATGGCAGCGTAAGCTTTGGCCATATGATAGGCACTTTCCATGAGTTTGCTCTTCGTTGTGATTTCATCCAAAAATCCCCAGTTGAGTAGTGTTTGCGCATCAATTTTTTGAGCCAAAATTACCATCTGTTTGGCTCTGGCTGGTCCTATCAAATGCACGCACAAAGGAAGTGATGCCCAGCTAAGGCTCATGCCGAGCTTTGCTTCCGGATAGCCGATGTTGCAGTCATTTGTCCCAATACGAAAATCGAGCGCAGAAACAATACACGCTGCGCCTCCAACAGCTGTGCCATGGATGGCGGCAATGGTTATCTGGTCCATTTCAAAAAGTTTTCGAATCATGCGTGGTCCGATATTTACAGATCGCTGAATACCCAATAAGGTTGTTGGCTGCTGATTGACATCCGCCAAATCTCTACCGGCGCTGAAATGTTTTCCCTCTCCTTTAAAAATGACAACCCTGGTTTCGGTATCTTCCTGAAATTCTTCTGTGATTTTTTCAATCTCCTTCATTAAGTCAAAGCTTAACGCGTTTAGCTTTTCAGGGCGATTAAGTGTCACGACAGCTATATGTTCCTTGCGTTCAATGGTAATATATTTGTACGACATAAAAAGATATCCTTCTTTTGATTAATGATTTGTTTAAAAGACTATGATGATGGTTAATTGAAACATATCCTCTAACTTTAAATAAAAGTTAAAAAACATTTAAAGCGGCGTTGGCTGTACCCATTTGTTTTTACTTCCTTCATAAAACCATTTATCCGTAAATCCGCGGCGTTTGATGAAAGAGGGGTTTTTAGCCCACGCAATCAACTGCTCATATGCCATATGAATTTTTCGAAATGATGCTGTGTCGCCGCCATGGTCAGGGTGGTGAATTTTAGCCTGTTTTCGATACGCAATTTTAATCGTTTTCTTTAATTCTTGTGAATTTAGATCAGGCTTGCCAAGTTTAAGATAAATTAAAGCGGTCTTTCCAATTGTGGGGATTTTATTTTCAACGGGCTTAATGGAGCCCACGGACTTTTTATTCTTGGCGGCCTGTTTAAAAACGTGGCGGGTTGCCAGGTAATTTTTCTTTGTTCTGTTTTTCTCAGCCCACCAGGCATTTCCTAATATGTCTGCCATTCTGCTGAAGTCTTCAGCAGGCTTTTTGCCACTCGTTCGTGGTAAAATATAGCTAAATATTTCATTTGAACCATAGGGCAGCATATCCATAACAACAACTTCTTCTGTAAAGTAAAAAGTAGCGTATCTAGCATTTAAAGCTTTTAGAAGGCCTGTTCGAATGTCAAGTTTATACCGTAGCCGCTGCCTGCACTTTATGGAACAATACCTTCGTTTTCCAATATCCTCAGATTTGCCGCAAGAAAGGCATTCGTTGATTTTTGTATTTTCTGAAGTTGTAGGCTTTATTTTTTGCAGTTGTCCCATACTTCCAATATATTTATCAAGATGCAGTCGGCAGGTAAAGAAATATTTTGTTGTGATTCAAAAAGAGGAAAGCGTATTAAACTAAGGGGAAAAGTGTATTTAAAAAAAGATATTAATCTTAAATGGTTAATACGGAAAAGGTGGTTTAAAGAGCAAAGGCGAAAGATGTTTTGAGAACAAGGATTAGTTCCGCTGGGATTTATACGTAACCACGCGGAAGGCCAAAA
>JAFDFT010000138.1 GCA_019309685.1 Deltaproteobacteria bacterium | reverse complement strand
TTAATGAATGGGCACGGATTAGGAAGTGATTCCTTGCTAATATCTCAAATGAGCGTAAACAAAATGAAAAGACTTTTATAATTATGTATGGTTTAAGCGTATAACTCGTTTTATTTGAATTTTTGTATATCTTCGAAGATGAGGGTATACATACAATTTTATTTTCATTTTATTTACCCTACGGGAAAGCCGATAATACCCCATCGTCTGCGTTATCAAGGGATAGCAGTAAAATTATTAAGGCTTCACCCTTGATGCTTTGTCGGAGCGAAGCATAGATCCCATCGCCGGGGAAGTTGGAGCATTCTCAACTTTTGCTCAATTGAGGTAGCAGTTAAGAAAAAGGGAAACAGTGTCCTTTTGCTGAAAAGTAATGGTCATACAAAAATAGATTACTCGGGAACGATTTCAACAGTAATTTCCGGTTCCACATCTGCATAAATACGGATGGGGACCTTATAGGCGCCAAGTGCTTTAATGGGTTCCTTAAGCAAAACCATCCTTTTTTCAACTTCAATATCTTGAGTTGCCAGAGCTTTGATAATATCGCGTGCAGTAACAGAACCGTACAGACGATCCTCATCAGTGATTTTGCCGGATATTTTACAAACCACATCTTTCAAGCTGCTTGCCATCACTTCAGCGGTTTCCCGCTCTTTGGCAATCTGAATATCGAATTTGCCTTTTTCCTTTTCAATCAATCTTCGGTTTTGTGGTGTAGCCAGTACCGCCTTTTGCTGAGGGAGCAGATAGTTGCGTGCGTAACCATTCTTTACGTTTACTTCGCTTCCAATAATTCCGAGTGAACTTATCGTTTCTTTTAAAATCACCTTCATGATAAACCTCCAAAAAGGCCAGGGAAATATCGTGGAATAAATTTCACATTCATTTCCGTCAATTTTCCTGATTCTTTATGTTATTTTCGAGTTTTCTAAAGTCAATCCATATATCAAAAAAACCAATAAGACTGACAATAAATATTAATATCTGTCTCAAAGCAATGAAACCGAGACTGTACAAAGAAAACCTTAGTAACCGGGAGAACTGTTTTGTTTCAAAATAAAAAGAAACAACCGCAATACCTTGGAAAAAGTAAACCGTCATTAAGATAATGATGCAATTTAATCCAATCACCAGTAATGGCTTTGCGGGTAAAAACAGCATGATTCCGCTGGCGATAAAGCCCCATACCAGAATCTCCGGCGCTTTCCATGTTTTTAGTTGCTCAAAATCCGGATACGTGATTCCCCTTGCGTTTAGTAATGGTTTTACAAGAAGAATATTTGCCCAGATAATGATAAGCGCTGTTGCTATAGTCAGTGCTGGTATAATCCGTACCAAAAAATACTGAAAAGTTTCAAGTAAACCTGAGATTGTTTGAATATCTTCTTCCGGCATTCCGATTTCCCGATATATAACTACAACCATATCAAGGACTTTTGCAACATATTCAGATATCATTTCAAAAATACCGGTATTGATCATGTTGCTGTAAATAACCAGGCAAAAGATTGCACTAACGATTACCGAACAACAGGTGTAAAGTATTGTTTTTTCAATAGACAGGCCCAACTCCAGTAATTCGCCCAAAATAAAACCTGTCAACAATAACTCGAAAAAAAACAATAACTCAAATGAGATGTTGCCGATGATCAAGGCCATGACACAAAATGTCGCAACGGGAATGATGGCGGCATTTCCTCTGCCCAATTTTAACCGGTAAAAAATAATTGGCAGGGGAAGAAAGTAAATGCCGAAAGAACCCAGAAACGGTATGAAAACGGATATGGCGAAGATAAGGCTCGCAACGGTAATGCCGTTTAAGATATCTTTTGTCAGACTCCAGTCAATCGTACGAGGCACTCTTATTTCTCCTTTGAAGCAGCATTTATATAATAAATGTCAGCTGGTGTCCAAAGTTCCCACAAAAGGCAGCAAAGCGATCGTGCGTGCGCGTTTGATAGCGTGGGTCAGTATGCGCTGATGCTTTGCACATGTACCGGATATCCGCCGGGGTATAATTTTCCCGCGCTCAGTAATAAAGTATTTGAGCATCTTGGAATCTTTATAATTTATCACCAGGCTCGCGTCTGCACAGAAACGGCAGACTTTTCGGCGATGATATACTCTCTTATCTTTTGTATTTTTAGTTCGGTATGCTGCCATTTTATTGCTCCTTTTCACTGCTTTCTTGCTCTGTCACAGAAGCATCTTCAGGTTCAGACGCCGTTTTGGGTGCGTCAGAAGTGTCCGGGTCGGCTGTGGATTCTTTTTCCGAAGATGTTTCTTCGGCTTTAGCCGGACCTGATTCTGAATCATTTGTTGATGTGCCGGAAGTTTCCTGATTCGCTTCAGCTTTTTCTTTTAAGGCCTGCTCTTTTTCCGCTTCTTCTCTGGCAATTTCTTCTTTAGCAGCTTCAACATCAATGGTTTCTTCCAGCAGAACTGTCATGTACTTCAGGATTTTATCGTCAATTCGAAAAAGCCGCTCCATTTCGTCAACAAGAGGGCCGGTCCCGCAATAATCCAATCGAATGTAATGACCGCGCTGCTTTTTTTTGATTTCATACGCGAGGCGTTTCTGGCCCCAGTCGTCAATTTTCAGCAGGGTGCCTTTCTGCTTTGAAATCAATTCATTGAGTCTTTCAGTGAGTGAATTCCGTTCATCGTCTTGAAGATCGGAATCAGTAATAAATATGGTTTCGTATCTTCTCATATAACCTCCTTATGGGTATAAAAGCCCCGGATAAATTCCGGAGCAAGGATCGGCGTAAAGCAAAATTAAAAATTGAACTAATTATCATTAATGAAATGATATTGTCAAGATTATTTCACTCAATGTAATATTTAAAATCACAGAAGTGATACGGGCTAGGCGATCCAAAAAAAGAAATAAAAAACCTGTATCTTTGAAATGATGTTCAGTAAATATAAAGACATATAACCATTTGAATTAAAATAAAAAACGGAAATCAAGCTTAGTGAAGAATTGAATTTAAACAATTATTGACATTCATATCAATGTTAAAGTAAATGATTGTCATAAAGTGGTAATTAATAATAACTTGAAAAGGGAGGAAAAACATGAAACTAAGTGCACCAAAACAACAGGTTTGGATCATTGCAGCAGTTTTAGGTATCTTAGGTATTGTCGGTAAATTTGTCGCCATTCAGTTTATATCAGCGAATGCTTTCTGGCTGGTAGCCGTAGGATTTGTCCTCCTTTTCCTCGGGACTTTACTAGCAGGATTCTAGTATGTTTCCTAGGGGTGGGGTTTACGTTTTAGTGGGCCTCACCCTTTTTTTACACCTGTAAAACTTTCAAATTTTTTTCCTTCTTCAACCGCAAATGATGCCATATAGATTTTAACTTGGTAGTCCGTTTTCTGTTAATCCTATGAATAATTACTGCCCCATGTGGAAAATTTAGTATCCAAAGGATTAATGGCACCTCGATTTTCTAAGATTATGGCTATGGTTTACATGTCATTAGCCATATAAATCAGAAGGGTTGGATTTCTTGTATTGTAGGAGAAATTGGTGTAATAAATAATTCAGTTATAACAAAATGAGAAAAACAAGATATTCATCATACCTAAATGGGCTTTCAATACAGAAATGAACCATTTATGAGCAGAAACAAAGGAGGGGATCATGTCAAAAGGATTGTCCAGGAGGTCTTTTTTACGAGGCAGCATGGCTGCAGGTGCCGCTATAGCGGCATCAACTATTCCAGGGGTTGTTAGTGCAAGAGACGATAGTACACAGCTTGCAACGCTGTTGGATATCAGCAAATGTATTGGCTGTGAAGCGTGTGTGGAGGCCTGTGAAGAGGTGAATGGGCATAAGTATCCAAACCCGCAAAAACCATTCCCAAAGATGTTCCCCCCCAGGGTGCCGGTAGCAGACTGGACTGATAAAAAGGACGTTACAGATCGACTGACACCGTATAACTGGCTTTATATTCAGCGGGCAATAGTAGACGTAAACGGGGAAGAAACAGAAATTAATATCCCGCGGCGCTGTATGCACTGCGTGAATCCGCCATGTGTAAAACTTTGTCCCTTTGGATCAGCCCAACAGCAGGATAACGGTCTGTCAAGAATTGATCCGGACATCTGTATGGGAGGCGCTAAATGCAAACTGGTATGCCCATGGAAGATCCCAGAGCGGCAAACCGGTGTAGGGATGTATCTGGATGTATTGCCGTCATTGGCGGGGAATGGGGCTTTTTATAAATGCGACCGCTGTTATGAAAGAGTTGCCCAAGGAGAACTGCCTGCATGTATCGAGGTCTGTCCCGAAGATGTTCAGACCATTGGGCCTCGCGATGAAATTTTAAAGGAGGCTCATACGCTTGCGAAAGAAATGAACGGATATATATACGGAAAAGAAGAAAATGGAGGAACCAATACATTTTACGTATCTCCGGTTCCGTTTGATAAGTTGAATGCCTCGGTGGATATCGGTCCGGGCATGCCGCATTTAAAACCCGTAAAGGATACTATGGCGGATGCCAACAACATCGCAGCAGCCATGGTTATCGCGCCTTTGGCCGGTGTCGCAGCGGCAGCAGGAAAGTTTTATAAGCTCACGCGAACCGAGGATGTATCAAAAGGAGGCACCCAAAATGACAAAAAATAGCTCACATGCTTCACGTATAGGACAAAAGAGTGCCAAGTGGATATATGGTCTGACCATGTTTTTTCTGGTGCTATCCGGCTTTGGCCAAATGCCTCTTTATAAGCGGTATTATATTGCTGATATACCAGGGCTGAAATGGGTTAGTGATTTTTATATCACACATTATCTTCACTACCTGGCGGCGATTGTTTTTTTGGGATTTATATCTTATAAAATCACGGACTATTTATTGGCTTTTCGAAAAACTCATTTGATTACACTTTCCGGTTATATCAGGGGTGTCTGGATCACAGGGATTGTTTTTTCCGGAGCGTGTCTGGTTATAAATAATTTTACAGGCAAATGGTTTTCTGACAGCTTTATTATTTTTCTGGATCTAGCGCATACCGGGTTTGTGATGCTGCTGTTTATCACCGCTGTATATTGCAAAATATCAAAAAAGAAATGGATAATGGCGCGCGTGGGTTAGTCGGAATAGTCTGACGTTGTTTTGATCCATTTTCAGACTAAATCAATATAGCGGCCTTTCAGAAAATCTATAGAAAGAGGCAGTGTAATGGATCATGATTTTTTTAAAGGGATAAAGCAATGGGACATTCAGCTTGGCGATATGAAAGGGGTGTTGCCGGTTTTTTATTATGATACAACCTCAATGACCGCCATTTATACCGCCTCAACCAAAAAGGTGAAACAGCTTCTGCCCTCTCCAAAAATGAATCCCATAGAGATATTCCCAGGTAAATGTCTCGCAGCATTTACGGCGTTTGAATATCGTAAAACAGATATAGATCCGTACAATGAATTCAGCATCGCGTTTCCCGTTACATTTAATAAACCCCAAATACCTTTCTTTACGGTTAGCTGGCAGATGATTCGGCGATGGATGACAGTATATGTCTGGCAGCTTCCTGTAACCACTGAGATAGCCAGAGTGGCGGGTGTGGATTTTTACGGATATCCGAAATTTATCGCGGATATTAAATTTCAAAAAGAAACTGAGACCATCACCTGTGATCTGGCTGAGAAAGGTGAAAAGATTCTCTCGTTAAAAGGGAAAGTCTTGCCCACAGCACAAGATAAAGTGTCACGAATTCAGACCTATTCAGTTATCGAAAATACTCCATTAATTGCCAATCTTTTTAACAATCCCATTGAAAGCGCTCAAACCAATGAGAAAAAAGCAGCAGTGTTGGATATTGGTGATAATCATAGCATTTGCAACTCATTGAAAAACATCGGTCTTTCAGATTCTCCCATTCAATACCAGTACAGCCCAATGAACCAGGTCATTTTATATGCCGGCAGAAATATTATGGATAATTAAAACAGGATTATCGCCAAATGAGTTGATGTTTTTAACAGGATTCAAGGATTCGAGTGAAATGCTTAAAATCTATAAAGAATTACACGTTTAGGGGAAAAATCGTCGTTTACAACAACGTTAATTGAAAAATATCGAATAATGAACACCGAATATCGAAAGAATGATTTAAAAGCGATTGAAAAGATAGAATATGCCAAAAGACGATAAAAAAACATTAAAAATCTTTTTAATTCGGGGTTCGATATTCAGCATTCGACATTCGGTGTTAAAAAACCTGTTTGATTTCAGATAACCGAATTTCAAAATTCTATTGGAGAGATTGAAAGGATGTTTAATAAAATCACTTGAAAACAAATATTTGGACCCTTGAATCCTGGAATCTCTGGACCCTTTCTCCCAACAACTGACAGAAGAATCTTAAAACATAACCATATTAAAAAGTATATAATTTAACTATAACTGAAAAGATGAACGTAAAGAATCGTCTCAGGTATTTCTTTTTCCCAG
>JAFDFT010000137.1 GCA_019309685.1 Deltaproteobacteria bacterium | reverse complement strand
TCGGGATCAATGTTTAATACTTCATTAAAGGTCCTAACATCGACATTATATCGTATGCTGAATTCTTCAGGCGTTGTGACAAAAAGAGCGTCTCTTCGTTTTATAACATGACCTATAAAGTATGGCAGGCCGCAATTGGCAAATGAAATATGTTCTCCTCTTTCAAAAAGAATAATTTCAGCATCCTCATCCAATCTTCGTGCGCGTGCTGCTGCGGTGGCACCACCGGCAACGCCGCCGATAATTAAAAGTTTAACTGACATTGTACTATTTTCACTCCTTTACTTTAATGAATTTACATGATGTGCCTCATCTTCCATGGGCACTGTATGGCATGGTTTGCAATTATTGCTACCAAGGGTTTTATTGCTTTTCTGGTATTGCATCGGCTGTATATTGTCGCGAGCATTTCCAAAGATGCTTGCAGCAGGATAAACGGCATGGGGGCTTCCGTGACAAGATGTGCATCGAAGCGCGTACATATCATCATGTCGATGACGAAAAAGATCTTTTTCAACAGATGTCCATTGGTTAAAAGCGCTGAAATCATCATTATCAGGGAGCTGAAAGTCAATATGGCAGTTCAAGCAGTCCGGTTCATTCACCCAGGGGATACGCGGGTTTATTTCGTCTACTGTTTTAGCCATTTGCGGTTTCAAATGTTTCATCAACCGCAAAGCGCCTTTCTTGTTTTTACCCAGTTCAGCCTTTAAAAGGCTCAAGGCATGGTCCTCTATTGCACCGTGGCATGCTGTACAGTCAAATATGCCCGCGTGATACCCTCTAAAGGATCGGGTGGTCCCATTAGGTGAATCCGGGTGACAATTATAACAGGCATCCGCCCCTCGATCGGGAAGATAGTTTGCGTGCCATCCATGCACGGCAGCTGAAAGATTGAGGCGGCCTGAGTCTTTTGCAGTTTCTTTCGTTGAATCTATATGACAGCTTTTGCATGACACGGGTAGACCTTTTTTGGCAAGGCGGCGAAGATTTGTTTTGCTGTTTTTGTCGTGAGTAGAAAGAATATCACTAGCCGCTGTCTGGGCAATGCCTGTTACGCCTAAAACTTTCCAATTCCCGCCATGGCAGTTTTTACAACCCATCTCGGTAGAGGCAGGCGCCACTGTTTTTGTTCTAGCCAGTATTTGACCAGTGGTTTTATCTTTTGCTTCTATGGTTATCAGGGGATATGGATTAAATGATCCCTCTTCAGAATATGGAACCACGGGCAAATGATCAGCAGAAAAGATCTCACCTGATTCATCCAGTTTCATAGTTCCCTGAAGGGGATTTCCTGAAATCCCTTTATCTTTATCTAGCTTTTTGCCGATAAGTGACTGAGAAAATTCCCAAAAGCTTACCTGTTTTGACGGCTGTCCAAATCCTTTATCAATGAAATAGGATATTTCAATATCATCAAAAACACGTTCTGGGATTTCACCCCTTTTGATTAAACAGGCATAAAGGGTATTGCCCGGAGGAATTAATGAAAAGGACTTATCGCTGTCTGAGAAAAAATGCATCCCCTTGCTGTTCCAGGAAAGCAGGACATATTGATCTGTTTTATCATCAAAGCCGGGCATTTGAAATTCAAGAGATTTTTTTAAAGCTATGTGAGGTGATTCGTGATTTTTATGAAGACCTTCAACAATATACCTGGAAAGGGCGGATTTCTCGGCCCGGGTTCCGGCAAACACAGGCATATACGGGTTTAACTTACCCATTCCATCAAGGGTTGCTTCCATGCCGAAAACAGAAAACTTTTTTGTCAGCGGCATGATATCATTCATGGGCCCTTTAACACTATGACATGATAAACATGCTAATTTAAAAATATCTTTTCCGGCGTCCAAGGCATTGTTATCATTGATTTCTTTGATGTTCACCCATTTGGCTGTTTTTAAAATACCTTGTTCGTTAATTCGTTTAAGGTCGGACTTAAATATGGAATTTGAATATAAGACATTGTAAATCAAGTAGGGTCTTCTAACAGCCTCTCTGATCCATTCAAAAGATCCCATATAGAGAAGGCCGATAAATAGCAGTGCAAAGGCGATTGGCTTCTTGGCGGTTTCGGGCGCACGGATGGCCATGAACAGTGCACTGATAAACAGGATTGAGGATACAGTTATAAATATCAAAACAATAGATTTTATTTCATGGGATCTTTCAACAATCATAATTTCAGACCCCATGGGCATGGATTTTAAATACCAAAAGGCCGAAATTACCATAAATAGAAACGGGAAAAGCAGCCATTTCGCACAGTATTGAACCATGGTTTTTCTAAACGAATCATCCTTAAGAAAGGTTGATGTGACAAAGCCAAAAATGCCAGCAAAAATCAAAGCTAACGTCGTTCGAAATATCAAGGAAGGCCAGAATGTGGGATTAAAAAACCCATGCCAGAAGTTGCCTGTTTCAATCCATTTCCCGGGAGTTAACATGAATCCGATAATGCCGTTGATAAAAAAGAGGGAGAGCCAGGCAAAAATAAAATACAGCCAGCCAATTTTCACATGCGCTTTTTTATCCATTTTGCCAAATGTGTAGAAGTATATAAAAAGCGCTACAATCTCTACAGCGAAACACACCCATTCTGTAGCCCAGCCAAAAACAAAGGTATGGATCAGCGAGGAGGTTGCTGCAGGACTGATGAGTGCGATAGTGAACCAGATGCCTACACCCGTGATGCTGCCAAAGACAAGCGTTAATAACAGAAAAAATTTAGTGTGGCGACGCGTATATTCCAGTATCTGTTCTGAGTTTTCACGGTGTCCCTTCATTTCCGTGAGGACAAGAAAAAGACCGCCCCCTATAGCGAAATGAGCTACATATACATGAACAATGGCAATGAACGCGATGAAAAATCCGCCTCCGAATGTATAGATTTCCCAAACAGGATAATTCATATTACACCTCCTTTCCTGCTCGAGATGCGAGTTTGAGCATATATACAACAATACCAATGCCAGCCGTAAGTACTATTATAAACAATATCATTGGGGAATATTGCGGATATACCTTCAGGCTTGAAACGCTAAAATAGGGTTTCAAATACGCGGTTCTCACAACGTCTCTTATTAAAACCATGTTCGTCATCGTAAAAAGAACCATGATTGTGCAAAGGCGAACCTGTTTTTTAAGAGATAGAATCAGGGTTGTAAAAGCGCTTAAAATACCTAAAATAAAAACTGTGGTTGCATAAAAGTTTTGACCCATGAACAATATTCGGATTTCTTTTGGAAGCATAAGAAAAAACCAAAATCCAATAAGTATTTGGATAATGAAAGCGAAGGTAAACCATTTTAATCCTAAAAGGATGTTGCCTCTGGAATCATTGTTTCCTTTTCTGGATCGGAAATCATTTAAAAGGGCCAGAAACAAGCCTCCATTGGCTATTGATGCAAAAAGAAAATGCAAATATCTTGGATAAAGGGTCGGTTCATAGAGATTTAATATGGTTCCGCGTGAATTTGAGAAATAGGCCTTCCAGGCCTCAGGCATCAGCATTAAGGTCATATTGTTTGAAAAGAAAAAGGCTACGATAAGGAAAATTATGACCGAAACTGCGATAAAAATAGATCGACTTGAGCCCAGGGCATCAAATTTAAAATCGTATATATACGCACTGTAATATGCCATTAGTAGAAGGGCGATGATGGATAGCCAGTAAGAGGCCATCAAAACAGAGCTGGTATAAATAAAATGCCCATACAGAACTTGAATGAAAAGCAGAGGGGCGACGCCTGTCGTAATAGTAAAGGCAATGGCATAAGGCAGTTTCACACCCAAGTCTTTTGCTGTTTTTAAATCGTTTTCCTTCCCCCTTATTGATTTTACCAAAGATATGATGCCGGTGCCGATGGTAACATTCAAAAGAAGCAAATGAAGAAAAAACGTGATCATAAGAAAAAGCCAAAACCATCCCCATGGAACAGGGATAGAATCAGGAGAAGGAATCAAGTTTTCTATGTTCATCTTATCACCCTTCAAACGTTTTGGTTTACAAGACTGCTTATGGAGATTTCTTTGAGCTGACGATTATGGTAAAATGTGATTATTGTATCATCTTCTGCAAGGCTTCTTAACGCATCGTTTTCTTTTGAATCCCAATAGAAACCGCAAATCCAACCCGCCAGTCCTCTAACGTAAGGATCATCTGAATCAATCAACGGCACAAACAGCGGTAAAGAACCTTTTGCGAGCTGAGGTCTTGCGTGCGCGAACCTGCCGATCCCCCACAAGACACCGCGCTGCAGGATCTGGTGCTCCAGGTAGTTGCCGGCAGGATCTAGATATGAAATAAGTATCCTGTGATATTCGTCCGCGAGTTCTTTTTGTGTTGTCAGGACTTCACCCATTGCCTCAGGTGATCCCCAGCCAATACCGCCGGATTCGTCATTTAAATTCCACATTAAACGACGCATAATGACACGGGCAGCCTCCAGTTCCTTGTTTGCAAGCTGTGAAACCACAGCGCCCATTGCTGTAACAGCGCGCCATTTTATGAGCGGATCGCTGTTAAACAAAAAGGAAAAAAGAGGATTTACCGCCTGTTTTTCAGGCAGTTCACATATTTTATCAATTCCTGTTTCCAAATCGTCCTGGCCAAGAAAATTAAATATTTTCATTTTTAATTCTCGTCCGGACATTGTTTTATAAACGGAATAGCTAAAAGGTTATAATTTCAAACCCGGCATCAACATAACGTCCCATGCCGGGGTGACCAGACATGTCATCAAGCAGTGTCAAACCCTGGGATTGGGCGTCTTGAAGTGTTCCCATTTTCGATGCGCAAGCCTTGCATACGCCTTCTACCAGATGCAACTCTTTCACCTTTTGCCAGTGTTTGTGCATTGGATTATCCGGCTGACCAAGAATTTCAATTAATTTGGCAGCAGCACCTTCTATGACGATCTTAACGATATACCCCTTTTCATTCATGTCCAGGGCATTTAAAAGTACATGGACAAAGCAAACAGCATCCCCATTAAAAGCGAATAAAGCTATTTTTTTCATTTCATCACCCTATGACTTTGTAAAAAGCTCAATTTCTGTGTTGCGCTGCACCCCTCGTCACTGCAGCGTACTATAAGTACGTCTCATTCCTCGGGGTTTGCGACGCCTTGAAATTAAACTTTTTATTTTGTCATCAATAATTATTTAAGAGGTCTTTAAAGTATTTTTAGATTTAATTTATCTTTCTTCCCAAGACACACAGTCCGCCGGGCAGTTTTGAATAACTGAATCGACTTCGTCCTCAGGATATTTTTGCAGCTCGGTTATTTCAATATAACCGGAGGCGTTGAGCTTAAATACGGATGGCGATACATCAGTACAGAGTTCACATAGAGTGCATAAGCTAAGATCAACAGATGGTATTTTCATTGAAGGAACTTATTTTTACATAGCGGCCACTTTTTGGCCAACCGTTTTTCCAAGTTCATAACAGTCTTTCAGCCTGTCCGGATCAGGGACATATTGTATTTTCATTGGAGGAGCGACTATTTCGAACTTCATTGCCTGAAGCTCCTTTTCAATATGCACGGCGGATTCACCGCTCCAGCCATAGGAGCCGAAGGCTGCCCCCAACTTGTTTTTCGGTTTAAGCCCTTTCATATATGTCAAAAAATCAATAACCGTCGGCAGCATGTTGTTGTTTAGAGTTGGAGATCCCACGACAATGGCTTTGGCATCCATGACTTCAGTCATCACATCACTTCTGTTCCAATGCTGGAGGCTCATGGGCATAACATGAACGTCTTGTTCTGAAATCCCTTCAGTAATTGCTTCGGCCATTTTTTCTGTGCTATGCCACATGGTATCATAAACGACAATTGCTTTTTTCTCTGGTTTTTGCTCACTCCATTTGACATACGCTTCAACGATTTTTCCCGGATCTTTTCTCCATATGATGCCGTGGTCCGGGCAAATCATATTGAATTCAAGCCCAAGGTTCGTAACGGTTTCAACCAGTTTTAAAATATTTGTTGTATAAAGCAGAAGAATATTTGCGAAATATTTTTTCGCGTGGGGCATGATATTATCACCGATTTCATCATCAAACTTTTCAGGACCCGCGTAATGCTGGCCAAAGGCATCACTTGAAAAAAGAATTTTATCCTCCTTCAGATAAGTGAACATGCTGTCAGGCCAGTGAAGCATCCTGGTCTCAAGAAAAGTAAGGTTTTTCCCCCCTAAACTTAAGTCATCACCGCTTTTAACCGCACGGAAATCCCACTGTTGGGTGAAATGGTTCGAAAGATTCTTTAAGCCCATCTTTGAGCAGTATAAAGGTTTGTTTTCTCCGATTTTATGCATTATACGGGGCAAACCGCCTGAGTGGTCCATTTCCGTGTGATTACTAATAATGACATCTATTTTCTTTGGGTCAATTATTTGAGATATGTTTTCAATCAATTGATCAACAAATTCCAGTTTTACCGTATCAATAAGGGCGACTTTTTCATCAACGATTAAATAC
>JAFDFT010000604.1 GCA_019309685.1 Deltaproteobacteria bacterium | reverse complement strand
CCTAAGATGGCCGCAGATGAAAAACAGCCCGGATTCGCCACCAGATCCGTCTTTCTGATTTCTTCCTTGTGGAGTTCAGAAATTCCATACACTGCCTTTTTTGCCAGATGCCATTGTGTATGCTCTTGGCCATAAACCGTCTCCCAATTTTTTCTGTCAGACAAACGAAACGCCGCTCCAAGATCGATGACCTTGCAGCTCTGTTTTAAAAATACCTCTGCCGCATCCAGTGACGCACTGGTTGGCAATGCAAGGAAAACCACATCGCATGGCGTTGCCTCGTCCGGATGGATCAATGTGATACCTGATTCATATAAATTTGGGTGAAAATCGGCAATTTCATTTCCCGTTCTGCTTGTAGCCCAAACGACTTCCACTCCCGGATGCTCAAGTAACACACGCAGCGCCTCACCCCCCATATAGCCTGTTGCGCCTACAATTCCTGCCTTTATCATACCGCACCTCCTTTCTTCATTTTTTCTATAAAACTTCTATCCAACTCGATCTTCAGTTCTTCTGAAATACCCGCCAGGGGCAGCCTGGTTTCGCTTGACCGGATAAGATTTAACCGGTTTAAACAATATTTAATAGGCCCCGGATTCGGTTCTCTAAAAAGCATGGGTATCATCATATTGATCTCCTGCCATCTGTGAAACGCTGATCGATGATCATTTTCTTTTATCATTCGAAACACATCAAGAAAAACCTCTGTGTACAAATGGGATGCTGCCAAAATCCCGCCCTGTCCGCCATTGACAACATTGGTGTAAAAAAGAATATCCTCACCTGTTAGGACGGAAAAATTCTCCGGTTTTTCTGATAAGAGAGCTAATGTTTGGCCAATATCACCGCATGAATCTTTTACCCCGATAATATTTTCCTGCTTCGCAAGTTTAAATAGCGTTTCATTTTCCAGATTCACACCTGTCCGATAGGGAATATTATAAATAATGATATTTTTATCCGTGGCTTCGGATATCTTTAAAAAATGCTCATACAATCCATTCTGATCCGGCCGGTTGTAATAGGGGCACACTGATAAAATGCCTTCTACTGGATACTTTTCTAAGACCTTTAAAATTTTTATGACTTTGTCTGTGAAATTCCCTCCTGCACCCGCATACACAGGCACCCGATGGTTATTTATCTTCAGGGTATGGTCAATAATTTTTTCAAACTCCGTTTCGGTAACAACTGGGCCCTCCCCTGTTGTTCCCAGCGGGATCAATCCTGAAATTCCTTTTAAAATGTAGTGATCTATTAATCCATCATATGAATTAAAATCGATTTCGTCATTTAAAAAAGGTGTAATCACCGGAAGCCAAACACCTGATACTTTCATTTGCTTTCTCCCTTTATGGTTTTATCAAAAAAAAACCTCCTGAAACCGGGAGGCTTCAAGAGGCTTTACTGTTTATAAATGTATCTAGATTTTATCGATGCATGTGCCCACCCCGGCCGGTAAAGTTCATCCGCTTTAAGGATGCCTTCTTAGATCTACGCTTTATGGGTCGGAGTCTTATAGACATGTTTCTCACTTATAAAAATTTATTTTGTGCAATAATTTTATAGATTTTGCTTCAAAAGTCAATATAATTATTACTCATACATTTTTAATACCCTAAATGATTTTTTCTTGATATTTCCAGCCCTGAGATAGTGGCATTTGTTCAAGTTCAAGAAAAGCGATAATTTTAGTCGACCCAAAAAATCGAATCGGGTCAGGCACCCATACTAAAAGTATTTCGAGAATTAATCCGCCAAAAGGCGGTGGCGGATTAATATTCAAGCTTATCGAAGCGTAACGAAGATCCCGCTCAGCGGGAACGCAGAAGTTGGGCAAAAGAGGCTGTCTCGGGGTTGAAAATTACCAGGAATAGGTTTTCGCTCCAACATACCTTTTCTTATAATACCGACTTGAAAGCGACTCCGTATGGATACTCTTTCCCGCGCTGGGCGCATGAATAAATTTATTGTTTCCTACATAAACACCCACGTGAGAAACTTTATTCCCGCCGGACGTAGCAAAAAAAACAAGGTCACCCTTCTTCAGATCTTTTTTGCTGATCAGGTTTCCATAGGTGTATTGCTCCGCAGATGATCGGGGAAGTCTCAAGCCGTTTAACTGGTACACGGCCATGGTCAGACCACTGCAGTCAAACCCGGCGCTTGGAGATA
>JAFDFT010000603.1 GCA_019309685.1 Deltaproteobacteria bacterium | reverse complement strand
ACCTTGGGGAAGGTAAGTCAATCTGCTGTTGCAGTTCTGGCGGCGTTATTGATGTACTGGTTCTTTCGAACAGTTATTCTCTCGAGGATTGAGCGAGCAGTTACAGCCACTTCTAACGATCTTGATGATCGTATGGTGCAATTTATAAAACAGTTCCTCTGGCTTATTGCTCTTTTTGCAACTGTTGCAATAGTGCTGAAGATCAATTCCATAAAAATTTCTCCCCTGTTAGCTGGAGCAGGAATTTTTGGGGTATCAATCGGCTTTGCAGCCAAGGAGACCATCGCCGATATTCTCTCCGGAATTTTTCTCATTACCGATCGCCCTATACGGGTTGGCGATCGAGTGAAGATTGAACAAATCGGCAGACATTGGGGAGCATGGGGCGATATTGAAGATATTGGTTTGCGTCGAACCCGTATTCGAAATACCGATGGCATCAGTGTGAACTACCCTAATTCACTGCTGGCCAATTCAGTAATAACAAATTTTTCATACAGTGACACCCCGGTCAGGGTGAGGATCCGTCTGCAGGTAGATTTCAGTGCTGATCTTGAAGTTACTCAAAGATTGATAATTGAAGCCATTGAAACGTGTAAAGAAGTCATTCCAGGGTCAGTTCAGGTCGTAGTCCGCTCACTTTGGGACGACAGAGGAGGGCACCAACTGGCCGGGGTCCTCCTTGAAGGACGATACAATATCGAAAACGTGCGAAAAAGAACAGCAATCCGTTCGATAGTACTTTCAAAGGTACTTAAATCTCTTCGAGAGAATCATATCCCTCTTGCCGTAGCCGGATTGAGAATCGAATCTCCTGAACAGAATCAACAGACTCATCAATGAGAAAAATCGTTTAACAAAATTATGATTTCACTAAGGGACGCAGAGCGAAAGAATCCTGAAAAAATCTCGTAGCGTAGCATCCCGTACTGCAATGGAATGAAGCCCTTTCCGTCAATGGCGGACCAGAAAGGTTTCGGTTCCATGCCGCGAACCAACCATTCTCGCAACTGATTCGGCGGACGTTATAATCAAAAAACCAGGAGGGTATATTTTGGCAATTATGAGATTGTGGCACGGAGAAGTTGCTATTGATAAGGCTGACGAATATGAGAGATTTATGGTCGACAGAGCAGCCCCGGATTATGCTTCTGTTGATGGGTTATTAAAACTGTATTTCCAGCGTAGAAACGAAAACACAAGAGCACATTTTCTTCTTGTAACCATTTGGGATTCGATAGAGTCCATTAAAAAGTTTGCAGGTGCTGAACCTGAACTTGCAAAGTACTATCCAGAAGATGATAATTTTCTGTTGAAAAAAGAAAAATATACATCCATGTATGAAGTCTTCTATGAGAAATAATAAAACAGTATCTGGCACGGACAATCGGGCTAAGCAGGTGCTTTTTTTGTCGTTTTTGTAATTTGAAAATTATCATTTAAGTGTATGTTTTGTTGATTTAAGCCCTGCGGGTGGCACGTTAGCCTAAAATATATGTCCATGGATAAAATATGGCAGATTTAATAGACACAATTCATTTTCAGAAACTATCCGAACAAGATCCAAATGAAGTTTGCAGGCGGGCATCATGTACATATGATGAAATGAACGAGTTTTTTGTATTGTCTGTATGGGGTAAAGAATACGGAATATTTCCGAAGCAGTTAAAAATGAATTGTTTGGGTAATAACACCCAAAGTTTTCATGATTATTTTTATCTATTTATTATTCATTATCTTCTTAACTCAAAAGAAATTGGATTATCCAACGAGTGGATATCAGAGAAAGATATTCCAGGTGGTACTACATTCTTCCGTGGCCCTCATGAAATCCCGACTAAATTAATATCGTTCCGATTTAACAATAATATTAATGAATTCAAAGAAAGATGTGAACAACTGCATGGCATTCCTCTTAACATGGGAGACGCAGCCTATAGTTTCAAGATTACACCCCGGATTCCCGTTGCGGTTTTGTATTGGAGAGGCGATGATGAATTTCCACCTGAATCGAAGATACTCTACGATAGAACCATTACTGAGCATTTAGCATCTGATATTATTTATGCTTTAGCCGTTGGGATTTGTGAAAGATTAGGAAAGCCTCTTGGTTAACAAGGCCGCTTGACATAGCCCTTAAGGCCACCTTGCATAATTGCTTTTTCGCCCAATCTCTGCGTCACAG
>JAFDFT010000602.1 GCA_019309685.1 Deltaproteobacteria bacterium | reverse complement strand
GAACGAAACTGCCAGTGCGGAATTTGATCCATCTAAAAATGTACTATTTGATAAAATACACTATTATAACTCAGCAAAGGAAGCCATCAAAGGATCACACGCCCTGTTTATCTCTTCGGACTGTGAAGAATTTAGGGGCTTTTCAAGGACCGTAGAAGATACTGTTAAACCGCCTTACCTGGTTATGGACGGCAGGCGCATGATACCTGATTTTGAAGAAATGGTCGCAAAAGGATACAGCTATATGGCAGTGGGGTCTATGGTGATAAAGCCTAATTAAATAACATTAGCACTGTTGTTATATAAGGGAGTTACCTAATGAAAGGAATTATCCTGGCAGGCGGGCAAGCGACCCGTCTCTATCCCATTACCAGGTCTGTCAGCAAACAGCTTCTCCCTGTGTATGACAAGCCCATGATTTACTACCCGCTTTCGGTGCTGATGCTGGCAGGTATCCGTGATATCCTTATTATCTCTACACCAGATGACGTGCCATTGTTTGAAAAGCTTTTAGGAGACGGTTCGGCACTGGGCATTTCATTTTCCTACGAAGTACAACCGCGACCGGAAGGTCTGGCTCAGGCCTTTTTAATCGGCAAATCATTCATCGGTAAAGAATCGGTTTGTCTGATCCTTGGCGATAACATATTCTATGGCCACAACCTCTCAGAACTGCTTCAAGAAGCGGTAAAATCAGCCAAAGGGGGATTGATTTTTGGATATCCTGTAAAAGATCCACAACGGTACGGTGTCGTTGATTTTGATAAAAATGGAAACGTCATTGGTATTGAAGAAAAACCAAACCATCCCAAATCAAATTATGTTGTACCCGGCCTGTACATTTATGACAATACAGTCATTGAAATTGCCTCAAAACTCAAACCATCCGCTCGGAAAGAACTGGAAATCACGGACATCAATATGGAGTATCTTCGCAGAGGTGATCTTCGGGTCCAGCTTTTGGGCAGAGGCTTTGCCTGGCTGGATACCGGTACCTACGAATCCCTTCAGCAAGCCGCAAGTTACGTGCGGACAATACAGGAACGACAAGGGTTGAAGATCGCATGTATCGAAGAAATCGCGTACCGCCTGGGTTATATAAACACGGATGACCTCAAAAAATTAGCATCAGGACTGGACAAAAATGAGTATGGAAAATATTTGATGGACATCTTTGTTGAAGAAGAGAAAAAATAATAGTCTCTTCATACCTTTATCGCCTCTGCATGACGATGTCTTACCTAACATCTCATTTTAATTGACAATCAAAAATCATTTTGCTACCTAATATTTAATTTCTCACTCCAAATTCTTTCACCATTCTGTTTGGCTCGAAAATAATTGATGCGAATTGCTTCACGCCGTTTTTATTTATAATTATAATCTTTATTACAAACAGTTAAATAATCTAATCTATTCTTTAAGAAAGTTACATTCATTCATAAAAGCAAAGGGGGAAGGTGATGAAAAAACAGATGTTGTTATTAGTGCTAGTGTTGCTTTCAGTGTTTCTTGTCTTTGGATCTTCACTTGCATGGCAGGGGAGAATGGCCGGTATGGGAGACCCCTATGGACTCACACCTGATGAATCCGATTTTTTGATTCATCCGTCCTTAATTGTAGGGGGGAAGGTCTTGATTTTTACAGTAACTTCGACTTCACCTATACGGGTATCAGTGAGTGGGATATCGATATTGATGATATGGGCAATTTTAGCGAATCATTTGATTCTTCAGGTGATCAATATGATTACGGGGCTCTGTTAGGCACTGCGTTTTCTCTGGGAACGGGAAGAATGGGCATCTTTTTTGCCTATGAAGGCATGAACCGGGATATAGACGGCGATGCTGATTATCCTTGGGACCCAAGTTATTTTGATGATTCGAGTACGTCCGCTGATTATGACCTTAAAAGCGATATGGACGACTTTTCCTTAAGACTTATTTACGGTCTTCCCATTGATGTGAATTGCCTTAATGTTGGGGCTGAAGCAAAAATATCGTACATCAACGAGAAACAGAGCAGTGAATGGGAAAACAATGATGGCGGATCTTTTCTGAACCGTCCTATTGTAACCTTGCGGAGTAATTGGACAAACAATACGCTATTGTTTCAAGTGCCGTATGACTCTGATTACTGGCAGGCAGACTTTAAGGCATCTGCTAACGGCCGGATATGCCTGGACAAT
>JAFDFT010000136.1 GCA_019309685.1 Deltaproteobacteria bacterium | reverse complement strand
AGTATCTGACGCCAACGACTGTGGGTTGCCTCGGTACCCCTTGTGTCTGTATTTTGGTCATGCATGGCTTACACCTCCCGCGACGCACTGCGGCCAAAATGCCGCTTCAATGAAAAGCATAAGATCACATGATGTCCCCTATCACGTTGAATGTATTGATTCCAAATTTATCAAAAAACAAGCTAAAATGATGAGTAAAAGGATCTAACTATCGGGCTTTGATCTGCCCTCGTAAAAGTTGCTTCAAGCCCTCGAGGGTTCCTTTCCAAGCGGTGTCTTCGTCGACCATAATAGCAACGATCACACTGTCTTCGACACTCACTTCAAGTACGATCTTTTCATCTTTTATTATGAAAACAGCTTCACCCCACCGTTCCGCCGGCATTCCGATTGCTTCACAATCGTAGTCGGTGCGTATTTCGCCTGTCATTCTAATTTCACTCATAATTTCCTCTCATATTTATACGTTTTGTAAATTCTGCAACCCATTGAAAATATGTTATTTCTATAACAGATGCCTCCATAATTTGCAATACAACGAGTTCAGGTCTTCATTATTGACGCATGTAATTTTTTCTCAATCTTTGATATTTTTTTATGTTGGGTGAACTCTTTGCCGTTGTCAGCTGTAATGGTTAGTGCGTTGTCTTTGTACGGCCGCAGCAACTGAACTATCGCTTTTGCCATGGCGTAAAAAAATGAATACGCTTACTGACATAGCTGCTTTGATGGGCATGCGGCTCATTTTGCCCTGTTGCGCTGCCACGCTGCGATATGAATGTCAACGTGGAAAATCTGATAAAAAATAATTCCCAGAATAGTAGTTGCCGCCAGCGGGTTGCTGAAAAGCGGTTGCAGGAAAGAAGGCAGCTGGGCAAAGAGTTCAGGTACGAAACTCGTGCTTAGTCCAAAAGTGATTGCCATGCCGGCGATCGCTATATTGCGCTGATCCAGGGGTTCTGAAAGCATCTCCTTAATACCGGTCAAAATCATAAAACAAATAGCGAAAATAACAGCCGCCCCCATCACCGGCGAAGGAACCAGAGCAATCGCGGTTGCCACAACAGGAAAACAACCGGCAAGAATATATATGATGCCCATACAGACTCCAATCCAGCGACTCACCGCACGCGTTGCCGCGGCAAGCCCCACATTACTGGAAGAAGTGTCAACCGCAACGGCTCCTATCAAACCGGCTATGGCCGTGCTGAACCCGTCGGCCATCAGGCCGCCCGCAATCGGTTTCATATCAGGTTTCTCCATATCCGGGCACGTGATTTTCTGCGCCGCGAGCAAGTTGCCGAACGACTTGAGCGATCCGCAGATGGAAATCACCATAAAAGGCAGAGCAAGCGACCAGTCAAAGGCCAGGCGAAACTGCGAAAGCCCCTTAAATGGAATGGCAAACATAGGAACTTCACCGATCATCTGATATTGGGCCGGATCAAAAGGAGAAATGCAAAGCGCCACCCCCCACCCGACAAAAATACCGATCAACAGGCAATAAAGCTTCACCTGTCCCTTTCCCCAAAGGTTGCTCCCCATTATCACCATCAGCGTCACGCTTCCCACCACGATGTCCTGCCAGAGAACCTTGTCACCGGCAACGGGCGATCCACAGAAATTGGCAAAAGCCATGGGTATAATACTGACGCCTACCATCATGACTGTCATTCCCACTACAAGCGGTGGAAACAGAGCGCGTATTCGTGAAACGACCCTTGAGAGAAACATCTCAATAATGCCGGCAAAAACCAGCATTCCCTGCATCAGCGGCAAACCACCCTGGATAGCGGCAGTAAAGGATAACGCCAGATATGAGGGGCCGCCAATGTTCGGACAAAGATAGCCCGAACCGATCCAGCGCAGGCGCAATGCTTGAACAATGGTTCCTGCCCCGGAAATTATCATGGTCAGGCTGACCATACGGATGGCCATCTCAGTCGACCCGCCGATTTCCTTGACCAACAACACGGGGAGCATGGTGCCGAGTATCAGTAGCATTCCCTGCTGAAGGCTCAGCATGATCAAGTGGCCTGCCGGGGGCACGTCATTTTGCCCGTAAACCAATTTGGTATCCGGTTTTTCTGATGCCATTTGTATCACTCCTTACAACTGCCAGGCGCTTTGGGGCGCATCGATCACCGTACCCACAATAATTGTTTCTGTTCCCATCATGCATTTTCTGGCATACATTATTTTTTTTGCCAGGTTCATTGAGGCCGGTGATCGCTGATAAAGAACAATTTGTGCTTCAGAAGCGGTCTTTAAATTCTGGAGCAGGGCTTTAAACGGATAATTGCCGGCAGCATCTTTGAATACCTTGAGGTCGCGTTTGTAGCGCTTTTTCAGCATCGGGTCAATAATTGACCAGCCGTCATTTTTTGCCACAAATACGGAGGTCCCATAAAAAAAGAACTGGGAAGCCGGAGATAAAAGTTCGTCAAGCCCGGCGGCAGCACGGGTGGAGAGCAAATGTACGGCCTCGTTGACTGCAATGCGGGCAAACTCAATCTCCGTACTAACGCCATAAAGGCCACCCCCCACGAAACATTCCGTTCCATCAGGGAGTGTAACCGCCTGATTGCAGGATGATTTCCATTCCAGGAATAATTCGTCAGGCCTGTGCCAGAAGTAGTGCGCCCATCCATGGGGGTTCCGTGGGTTATGGATTTGAGCGGAGATGAGCTGATGCAGGTTTTTGCCCAGTTGATCCGTGAACGTATCAAGCCGCCGGCCGACCAGATTCGGGTTATTACCATGGTACAGGCAGAGACAATCGGAAACGCGATACACATAAAGATAAATGCCCCACTGATTTGATTTCATTTCATCAAGTTTTGAAAAGGCTGATTTTCCATGTTGCTTCAGCAGTTTTCTGGCTTCCATGACAGAAGCGATCAGGTTGCGAGTGGATCTCAGTGTATACTGCCGATACGGCTCGCCGCTGGTATTCATGAGGTGCACTAAACGGAGGGTGACGATTAGAAAGAAAACCGCCGCCAACAATGGTAAAATATATCGCCTCATTGGTGCTTTCATTTCCGGAGTTTTAGATAGGTTGTTTTTATCATTGTCATTCATTTTTAAGATACATCATGGCGTACTGATCAAAGCCGCAATATATTAGCCGCAAACACACGCAGAAAAACGCGGATGGTTTATTTATAATTTAAGCACCATGTTAAATCATACGAAACGAAATTTATTGTTTTGCCAACAAACAAACCTCAATCCAGCCACTATCTTCTGTTGGAAAAAATCTGTTTAACCCCGTTCTCATTTCTTCCAATCGCTTCATACTATACTTAGCCTGGATAGACATATTATTGAACAATTTTTCAAGTTGGGAATAGCTATATCGGCCAATATGTGGCAATTCGCATAGACTTGAAATAAGACCAAAGACTTTTTTAGGGATATTTACTCTATCAAGTGCAACGTCCTCATCTTGTTTGAGGAATTCAAAAATTATCCAATCAGGGTTAATGACTTGAACAAGCTTTTGAATAGACTCTGTTGGCAAGTAATAGCTAATTCCTTCAAAAATTAACAATGTCGGTTTTGTTGGATCCCAACCATGAGCAGAAAGACTTCTATACACGTCGGAGATATTTAAAAGGTTGACTTCAATAAATGCAATATTTTTTTTTGATTCATTGTCCAACTTCGTAGCTAAGCGAGATTTGATATTCATATTTTCTTTATCAATCTCAAATACCTTCACATGAGGATAAAGCGCCATTACTTCAATACCAAGGGCATCAAAACCTGCGCCGGCAATTACTAACTGCCGGCTTCCTGTTTTTTCAGTAAAATATTTCTTAATTAAATTAATAACTCCGAATTTTCGATTCTTTATCACTTCATCATAGTACGGGCAAATTTCCTTGCACCGTTCGTAAAGCATCTTACCATCTTCTAAGTCTAATTGGCTCAGGTAATCCCTTGCCCTTTTAGTTTGGCAGCACTCCTGCCGAGCCCAAAGTAAGACAAGTGCTGATGTGGATGATAATTTCAGCATATTTTTTGTTCTAATGTGGGAATCGCCCCTGAGTCCGGGCTTGTTGAAAATGAAAAAATCAGTATCCAAAACATATGCAGAGTTGCCGGTTAATGATCAAAGTGAAAATTTATGATTTTTTGGCCATAAAAATTCCTTTGGGGAATCATTTGTTATGAAATATTTTTACATAAAAAACAGGATGTATACAATGCCAGACGTTTTTGCCGGTTTGTAAAGCTTGAATAACTGACGGCGGAGAGCGTCCATTGAAGGACCGCCATCCAGTACGGCATTGGATTTTTTTCAAACAGGGTCACGGTATCGGCATATTTTCGGATGCGGCAAACCAGCGCATATGCTTTTTCAACCATGGGGTCGTTTCCTGCGTATGTGTAAGAGGGTGCTTCATCAATGGTCTTTACCGAATAAACCCCTTGGATAAACGTCAGCAACTCTTCCAGGTCATTATCCGAATTCAGACGTGTGGTTTCAAACAGAACAATCGGCTCCAGCCGCGCAAAATCGGAAACAATATTCCGGGGGCCGGTTTCTGAAAAATCTATGATGTAAATATTCTCCCGTTCATCAAGAAGGATATTCTGCATATTCAGATCGCCGTGTGTGATCCCCGTATACCAGAGTACGGACTTGTCCTGTCGTTCTGGATAGACATGTTTGAGAATATAGTACGGATTGGGCAGGCGGGTTCCTATTTCCGGGCAGTCGATCATCGGTTCGTCCGGCGAAATCCCCAGCTGATCAAGGGCGTCCTTTAAAATATTCGGAAAAAGCTCTTCATCCGGCAGATGTTCTTTATACGGGCAAATATGCTCCAGGTGCGGCTGCCCGTACCAGGGTTTTAATATATCCGTAAATATCCGGTCAAAAAGAAATAATAGTTCTTCAACAGGGCGTTGTAAATAATGATCCCGCAGCCATACCAGACGACTTTCAGGGCCGGATACGCCAACGAAATTATAGCAGATCCCGGCCCATTTACCCTGACGGGCCGTTGCCAGAATCTGGGCGCCGTTGTTTAGAATATATTTTTCAACATAAGCCCGACATGCCGCTTCTTCCCGGGTAATGATATCATGGGTGCCGATTTTCAATACAGTGGGAAGCAGCCTGCGTCCGGCGGCGTCATACCCGTTCACTTTGAATGTGGTGGCGACAAATCCGCCGTAAAGGGATGAAAGCTCCACTCGCGCGGCGTCGGTATAAATTTTTCGGGCAATGATATCCCATTCGTCAGGCCATTGGATATCTTCCAAAAACTCAACGGTCAATCGTTTTTGCAATCCGGGGCGTACGGTATCCGGAATGTAAATCCAGGCCCGGATACCGGACAGCATCGTTTCGGATTCAAGAGAGAGAACTTCCTGAAAAATGTCAAGGTCTGACAGCATGGCCACGATATCCATTGGATCGAATATTTTGCTTGTATTTGGTGCTTGCGAAACAAAAACGGCGTGGGAATATATCGGCAATTCATTTCGGGAAACGAATCCGGGCAGATGGGGGGTTATGGATGGGGCGATAGTGTCAGAAGGGCTCAAGGTATTATTGATCGCCACACCGACGACAATCACAGGTAATTTTTCCGGCACGGGTTTTTTTGTTTTGATACAATTTTTTAATCTGTCTTTTGTTTCGAAGTAGGCCGCCGAGCCCACCGCAGCATCGGCGAAAAGGACGTATCCAAACGCCTGCAGGGATTGTTGCAGCCGCTTTTCACAGATATGAAAAACATCCCGGATGAAATGTGATTGAGAAACAGGTGTGTCCCCGCTCACCGTAAACTGAAAATTCGGTCGACCTTCCAGACCTATTGCCGAGGCGACGTACAGGACGGCATCAGCCGGTTGCCTGGTGATGAAAAAATCGGGTCGGCAATGTCCGTCCGCCGGGAGAACCCCGGCAAACGAACCGGTCGCAACAAAAACACCGGTCGCTTCGGCGGCTTGGGACCGGTCTGCACCAAAACCGCCGATACCGATGGAAAACCCTATTTCGTTCAATGTTACGGGTTCCAGGGTTTCCTTTGAGATGGCCGGTATTGCGTCCGGATGGGGTCGCCCCCATGTTTCAATGATGCAGTTATTTTCTGGAAAACGGCAGATTTCATAATCGGCATGTTCCGTGATTTCATGGACCGGCGGTGCAGTGGCGGATGTCGTATGCCGGATACGGGACTCGGCTTCCTCGATGGTGTTAAAAATTTTAAATATTCGGGTCAGGCCGGTGGTTTCAAGAACAAATGCCACCTGAGGCGTCAGACCGCATAGGCACAATGTGCCGTTATGCTGCTGGAATTTTTTCGCCGCGATAATCAACGCCCGGATGCCGGCACTGGAAAGATAATCGACTTTGGAAAAATCAATGATCCATCCGGCCTGTTCCGGATCTCCAAGGGCTTTTATATTTTTTTCAAATATGGCCGCCCCGCGCCCGTCGAAACGGCCTGAGAGTCGGATAATGGGTATATCTTTGATATTGCCAATATCG
>JAFDFT010000601.1 GCA_019309685.1 Deltaproteobacteria bacterium | reverse complement strand
AAAGCAAGTGAAGAACGATTCAGACAGTTGTCTGAATCCACCTGGGAGGCGATAGCCATTCATGACCATGGTATTCTATTAAGAGCCAACCAGCAATTTTTTGACATGTTTGGATATACATCGGAAGAACTGCTCAACACGGATATGTTTTCCATGATTGCTGCACCAGAGTCTGTGAAGCATATCAAAAGTCAAATCGATTCTGGGCGATTAGGCCCCTATGAAGTAATGGGGAGTAAAAAAGACGGAACAGAATTTCCTATAGTCATTCGTGTTAAGGTCATGGAGTATTACGGGAAAAACGTCAGAGTCGTGGCTATCAGAGATATCTCCGAGCGCAAGAAAGCGGAGGAAAAGATTCGGGAGAGCGAAAAAAAGTACCGAAGTATTTTTGAAAACATTCAGGATGTTTATTTTGAAGTAAATCGTGAGGGCGCCATTCGGGAAATCAGCCCTTCTATTGAAAAACACACCGCATATAATCGTGAAGACTTAATTGGCAAATCCATATATGATTTCTTTAACACTATTGAAGACGGAAAAACGGTTGTCAACCGGATTATGAAAGGAGGTAGAGCTGGAGAGTTTGAATTTGAATTAATGGATAAGGATGGAACAGGGCTGCAAGTCTCAATGAATATGATGTTTGTGAAAGATGAAAAGCAAGGCGCAGTTAAAATAGTTGGTACCATGCGCGATATTACAGAGCGGAAGAATGCTGAAAAAGAAAAAAATAAACTTGAAGAAAGGCTGATACGATCCCAGAAAATGGAAGCCCTGGGTTTTCTCGCGGGTGGTGTCGCCCATGATCTAAACAATGTTCTTTCCGGTATCGTCAGCTATCCTGATTTGTTGTTAATGGACATTTCCGAGGACAGCCCTCTAAGAGAGCCGATTCTTACTATACAGGAATCCGGGCAGAAAGCTTCAATGATTGTACAGGATTTACTGACCCTGGCAAGGCGGGGCGTGACGGCAACAGAAATCCTTGACTTGAATAAGATAGTAGCAGACTATTTCCGGTCCCCTGAGCATCAAAAAATCGTTTATCCCCATAATCGTATTAACATTCAGATAGATTTTAAGGCCGATCTACCCCATATCAAAGGGTCCGATGTGCACTTAAAGAAAACAGTTATGAATCTTATTTCAAATGCTGTTGAAGCTATGCCAGACGGTGGAGAAATCATCGTTTCGACTGAAAACAAATATGTGGACCGGCCAATCAGGGGGTATGACCATGTTGAGGAGGGCGACTATGTTGTTTTGACAATAAAGGATTATGGTATCGGTATTTCACCTGAAGATTTAAAAAGAATATTTGAACCGTTTTATACAAAAAAGGTAATGGGCCGAAGCGGTACTGGTTTGGGCATGGCTGTTGTATGGGGTGCGGTACAGGACCATAAAGGATATATTGATGTTCAAAGTTTGGAAGGGAAGGGATCGACGTTTGAATTATATTTTCCAATAACCAGAGAGGTAATTGATACGGAAAAACCGGTTACGCCAATTGAGGATTATAAAGGGCAAGGAGAGTCCATACTGGTTGTTGACGATGTGAGGGAACAGAGGGAAATTGCTTCAAATATTTTAACCAAACTCAATTATTCAGTAAATGCGGTATCCAGCGGGGAAGAGGCAGTGGAATTTCTGAGGAGCGACTCCGCGGATCTTGTTCTTTTGGATATGATCATGGACAATGGGATCGATGGACTTGAAACGTATAAAAGAATTCTCCAATTCCGTTCAGACCAAAAGGCAATCGTTGTCAGCGGGTTTTCGGAAACAGACCGGGTAAAAGATGCACAAAAATTAGGGGCCGGGGAATATATCAAAAAGCCTTACACCATGGAGACCATCGGGATTGCGATTAGAAGGGAGCTAGATAGATCGGAATGATTCATATCAGGTTAAGTATGCTAAGAAAGTGCTATATGAAATTATATTGTTTTAAGTTTTAGATTTTAAGGTTTAGGTGTTCCGTTGAAAAAAGCCATTGTAGGTATTTTAAATTTAAGACTCACCAGATAGCATATTTAAAAAAACAAATTTCTACTTTTTATAAATCGTTAAACGTGCCTAATTATTAAGCCAAGCGCATTTTTTTAGACATGTGCGAAAGCGATCGGCGCATTCGGTTTTTTATTGACGCGTGAACAGGCGAGGTGAATTGCATTGAAAAGTATTAAA
>JAFDFT010000600.1 GCA_019309685.1 Deltaproteobacteria bacterium | reverse complement strand
AGGACACAAACAAAAGAAATTACATATATTCTTTTTGTTGATTTCACAATGATACTCCTTTTTTGCAAAAAGTCTCATAGCTTTTCTACCATTTCCCCTTATAATAACCAATAGAAAAAAAGGTATGTATGACATCATGCCATTCATTGAGACTTTGCAGTAAGTTCAATTCTGTTCAAGGTCAAGGAAGGTTGACCGCAATATGTTGGGGTGGCTTTTTTCCCCATAACTCCAAGATACACAGCAGGTATCTGGCAATTTGGGGTGCTCGCAGAGGCTTACTTTTAAAAAAAACCATACTCAGGCAAGCAGGTGTTCTACGCACAAAATCCCTGTTTTTTAGTCATGCAGATGAAAATGCCAGGTTGACAATAAGGACAGCCTTCGATATCGTAATTTAAGTCGTTGTTATCTGGATGATCATAGGCACTTCAAGACAGAGGTACTACATACTGTGATTTATCCGACTACCGCTCACAAACCGAAATTTCAACTTAATTCGCTTTCAAAAAGCAAATTCTTATCAATTACACCGGATAGTATGAAATGCTACATGATTAGTAACAACCGGAAACAAAAGGCACGTTAAATATACTTAATTTTAAGGAGATGGTTATGTTATTTAAATTGCTTCTTTTCATTCTTGCATCAAAATTTACAAAATCCGCTAAAACAGATTCAAATTTTAAAAAATTCCTGATGGGGCACGAATGTGTGATTGTCGTTAAAACAAAAGACAATAAAAATGGAAAACGGTTTATTTTCAAAGACGGTGAGTTTTCTACTGACTCGGTGCTGGATCAATATGATGCAGCCATGGTTTGGTCAGATGCCGGGATTGCATTTAATGCCATGAAAAAAGGCGAAGAAGGGATAATGGATGCGCTTCAGAATCATCTGGTCGGCATTGAAGGCCAGATCCATTCTTTTACTTGGTTTGGCGCTGCCATGAATTATGTCATGAAATAGCGATTAAGAATTTAGGAGGCAATATGACTTACTGGACGCATGAATATTTGCTGAAGACATGGGGCGGTCCAATGGTACAGGCTGAATTTCTGCGGGACGTGATGAAGCCCTTTTTTGTTCCGCGTGTATTTTCCGGTTTTAACCTCTTTCTTAGTGAGCCCCAGCTTCTGCCGGATGCGGTCGACCTGATTGCTAGGGAATGTAAAAGCAAACGGGCGTTTATTGTTACCGATGAATATGCGGTTAGATTTGCCAAAAAAATTATGACTCCTTATGAAAAAAGGCATGGCATCTCTTTTGAAATTTGGGCAAAAGCCCTGTCGGATGCCCCGATTGATACAGTAAAGGACTGTGCGGATCAGATATTACGATTCAAACCTGATTTGATTTTTGCACTGGGCGGCGGGTCTGCCATGGATACAGCAAAAGCAGCCTGGCTTTTATATGAGCATCCGGATGTCAAACTGGAAATATTAAGCCCTCTTGTACCGTTAAACCTTAGAAATAAAGCAAAACTGGTGGCTGTTCCCACAACCAGCGGGACCGGTTCTGAAGTTTCCGGCGTGGCAGTTGTTTCATTCCCCGATGGTGTTAAACTTCCGGTTGCAGGAGCTTTGCCGGAATTTGTGCCGGATTTTGCCCTGCTTGACCCTTCGTTTACCGTTGGAATGCCGCCGGAACTTACGGCCGGCACCGGTGCCGATGCCCTGGCCCATGCCATAGACGGGTTTATGGCGCCAAAATCAGATGAGATCAACCAGGCCATCGCACAAAAAACGATTGAGATGGTTTTCAAATGGCTGCCGCGTGCATACAAGGACGGGAGTGATATCATGCCCAGAATGAAAATGCAGCAGGCTGCCATGATGGCGGGGATAACGCTTGCTAATGGAGGTTCCGGAATTTCTCATGCCCTGGGTCACACCATCGGAGGATTGTTTCATATTCATCACGGTGTACTGGTTCTTTTGTTTATCACTTATGAACTTCAGGTTTACTCAAAAGTAACTGACCGTTACCTGGAACTCTGCGATATGCTTGGTATCAGGGACAATGATTCAGATGAAACGAGTCTGTCCAATCTCATTGAAAAGATTCGGGATCTCATGAAATCTATCAATCTTCCCATCGGCCTTAAAGAAATCGGCGTGACCAAGGACGACCTTGAGAAAAATATAGATATGATTATAGAGCAAACACCCACGGACCCGGGATTCTACTTCG
>JAFDFT010000599.1 GCA_019309685.1 Deltaproteobacteria bacterium | reverse complement strand
GCGAGACAAGCTGTGTCAACCCGCCTGAGGCGGATAAATCTGCGGAATTGCTTGTACGATGTACCCAAGTACATCTCCTCGCAATTCCTTGATTTTCTTGACCTTGCGAAAAATTACTCATTTATGAATTGGAAACACTTTTAGGCGCACATTTTTTAAAAATGAATTAATGGATGGGCGCTAATTAGAGAAGGGTTTATTTCAGACTGATCTAAGAGAGACAGTTTAAGAATTATCTATTAAGGAGAAAGTAAAATGAGTATTGTTTCAACTGCTGATCTTAAAAAGACATACCAACAGGGGAAAGTGGAAGTTCAGGCCCTTAAAGGGATAAGTCTGTCAATAGATGCAGGAGAATTTGTTGCTCTGGCCGGGCCTTCAGGATCCGGCAAGACCACGCTGCTGAATATGATCGGGGGGCTGGATCTGCCTGACTCGGGCCGCGTGATTGTGGGTGGCAATGAGTACGGCAGTATGAATCAGTCACAGCTGGCAATCTTACGTCTTCATAAAATAGGATTCGTATTCCAGGCGTACAATCTTATTCCGGTATTATCTGCCGTGGAGAATGTTGAGTTTGTAATGCTTCTTCAGGGCGTTCCGGAAAAAGATCGACGCAGACGGGCTGAGGCCATACTGGATGAAGTTGGTCTGGAAGGCAAATATGACAGGCGGCCGGCTGAGCTTTCCGGCGGACAGCAGCAGAGAGTGGCTGTGGCAAGGGCAATTGTTTCGAATCCGGCCATCGTGCTGGCAGATGAACCGACCGCGAATCTGGATTCTAAGACCGGGCAGGGTCTTTTGGAAATGATGAAGGAAATGAATGAGAAGAAGGAAGTTACCTTCATCTTTTCCACTCATGACAGCATGGTCATGGATTACGCGCGCAGGCTTATTTACATAAGAGACGGACAAGTGGCGGATGATAGTGTAAAAGAAAAAATGGTGGAGTGAAGAACTAGTGGTTATCAAAAAGAACATGAAACCGGTCGGTATAATTATCATGATCCTGTTGTCTCTCATTGCTTATGTACAGCCTGGCCGAAATGTTTCATGGGCTTTAGAAGAACAGAGCTGGTACGAAGCGATATCCCCCGAGTGGGGTGGGCATGTAAGAGCCCAGGGAATGACAAGCCGGCCGGATGATAAAAGTATTTACAGTATCGTAGGTGCCCGAACGTATTATGACGGTATGGGTGATTTCAGGCTCAAGAACAGGACATTCTTTGGTGATAGGGTCTATTTTGAGACGCATTATGAAATTTCCGTTTTAGGAGGTGATACTCGGCGCAAGCAAAGGGAACTGATACGTCTATTGCCTTTTATTGACACAGGACTGATGCAAAGAGTCGAACCCGTCAGTGATGATCGACGTTTCATGGATTTAACATCGGTTATTGATGAAACTGATGACACTGTTTTTTATCATCGTTTAGATAGGCTTTTACTGGCATTGCAGTTTGAAAGGGGAATGGTTCGAGTTGGACGGCAAGCGCTCACATGGGGAAATGGTCTGCTGTTTAATCCCATGGACCTGTTCAACCCTTTTGCACCGACAGATCTTATCAGAGACTACAAAGTCGGGGATGATATGATAACGGCTCAATTCGAAGCGGAAGGTGTTGGAGAATTTCAGTTTCTATATGTTCCCAGACGCGATCCCATAAGCAGCGAGGT
The DNA here is from genome assembly GCA_019309685.1 of Deltaproteobacteria bacterium. GTDB lineage: Bacteria > Desulfobacterota > Desulfobacteria > Desulfobacterales > JAABPS01 > JAABPS01. The sequence continues at coordinate 523 of JAFDFT010000599.1, read as the reverse complement.
TGAATGGGATAATTCATCCTTGGCATCAAAGTTTCATGTAAGCATGGGAAGCACCGAATTCGATATCATGGGCGCGAGGCATTATAAGGATTTTGTTGCCGGGTTCGGGAGCACAGGATATCTTTTTGATTCAGCCTGGCGTATGGATCTGACGTGGACTTTCCAGGATGAAGGTTCAGAAAGAGATGGATTTTTATCCCTGGTTGCAAACATAGATTATTCCTGGATCTGGTTGGAGAAGAATTTTTATGGATTTGTAGAGTTTTACTACAGTGGTATTGGGGAAAAGGAGTTTTTAAAGGCAGCTGAAAAAGAGGATATTGTTCAGCGGATAGGCAGGGGTGAACTTTTCACTCTCTGCAGGACATATCTTGCTGGTGAAATCCAGGCTGAACTTCATCCTTTGTTAAATATTTACTTTACTGTTATCAACAACTTAAATGATGGTTCACGTACGGTTCAACCAAGGGCAATTTGGGATGTAACAAGCGATATTCAGTTGATAGTGGGTGGAAATATATAT
>JAFDFT010000598.1 GCA_019309685.1 Deltaproteobacteria bacterium | reverse complement strand
AGAGATAAAAGAGGAGGACATATGATGTTGTCCCAGTTTTCCGTTCCTTTTGACCCATATCTTCGACTGAGTCTCTCTCTTAGAAACGGGGGTACAGTTTGCCATTATTTCGATCGTCCTAACCAGGCAGAGATGGATGCCTTGGTTACAGCACAATCAAAGGAAACCAATCGTCACAAGAGACTAAGCATTCTTAAAAAAATTCATCGAATAAACAATAGTGATCCTGCGAATATTCCATTATACGGTCTGAACATGATTTACGGTATGAACCGGCGTCTTGATTATAACTGGATGCCTGGTACTGTCGAACTCTTTGGCTTGGAAAATATCAAGATAAAAAAATAGAACAAATCACCCGCTACCGTCTGATATTTTAACGGAAGCGTCATGTTTAAACTTTTGATTTAGGAAAATAATTATTGAGCAGGAATTTTTTACTGAGTGAAAAAATAAAGCTCGGAATCAGCACTTGTTTGCTGGGTGAAAATGTACGATGGAATGCCAAGCATAAACTGGACCGGCATTTAACCCAAACGCTTGGACAGTTTGTTGAATACGTTCCCGTCTGCCCTGAGGTTGAAGCCGGTTTCGGGGTGCCACGTGAATCTATGCGTTTGGTTGGAGATCCTCAATCTCCCAGGCTGATTAAGTTTAAAAACAAAGAAGACCGTACCGACCAGATGCTTAACTGGACTAAAAAGCACTCAAGAAACCTGGGAAAGGAAGATCTTTGCGGATTTATTTTTAAGAGTTATTCTCCTAGTTGCGGTATGACAAACGTAAAAGTGTATTCGGATAAAGGGCTGCCGGTTAAAAAAGGTGTTGGTCTTTTTGCTCGTGAGTTCATAGATCATTTTCCGCTGATTCCTGTGGAAGACGAAGGTCGTTTGCATGACCCTAGAATTCGGGACAATTTTATCGAGCGAATCTTTTCTCTGAAGCGCTGGCGTGAGATGCTCGCCCAAAAGAAAAGCCTGGGAGGTCTGGGCGACTTTCACACCCGAAACAAACTATTGATTTTATCCCACAGCCCAAAACATGCCGGCCGGATGGGAAAATTGGTTGCCGCTGGAAAATCGCTCCCCGCGAACAAATTCTTCTCTCAATACGGAAAACTTCTGATGGAAGCGTTATCTTTGCAAAGGACTGTAAAGAAAAATCTCAATGTCCTTCAGCATATTATGGGTTATTTTAAAAAACAGTTGACTACGGATGAAAAACAGGAACTCCTGAAGTGTTTCGAGCAGTACAAAAATGGTTTTGTTCCCTTGGTTGTTCCGATTACCTTGGTCAATCACTATGTACGTAAATACGATCAACCCTATCTCAAAATGCAGACGTATTTGAATCCGCACCCGATTGAACTGAAGCTTGGGACCCATGTCTGATTTAGCCGATTCAGATCCATGAAAACCATCAATCTTTTTCATTGATTTTTAAATGGTTAATTTATTATACTGCCTGAAAGCCATCAGGAATTTTCAATGTGCCAACTGTTTTCTATTTTTTTAAAAAGGTGATTTTTAAAAATATTTGAATCAATGATTCTCCAGAAAATTTGCTAAATGGACCTTTTGATAGAATTAAAAAACCTGATTGCCAAGTTTCAGCAATCTGAAATTGATTACGCGCTTTGCGATGGACTTGCTATGGCAATTTATGCGAGACCAAGAGCAATGCTGGATATTGATGTGATGATAGAAGAAGGTTCTTTATTAAAAGCTAATGAAGCTCTCGCTGAAATTGGATTCTCGCTTTCGTCAGCCCCAATGACGTTTCACGGCAAAAAAGTAAAAATTAAAAGATTAACGAAAATTGACCCCAATTCTGAGGAACACCTGTCTTTGGATTTGCTCATTGTTACGCCTGAAACGTTTGAAGCTTGGGATAGCCGTCAAACAGTAGAATGGGAAGACGGCTCTCTAAAGGTTATTTCACCTAAAGGGTTGATCCTTTTGAAATCCTTTCGTAATAGTGGCCAGGATCAAGATGATATAGATTATCTTCGGAGTATAATCGATGAAGATTGATATGAGCCGTCGCGCGGTAACGACACGATTAAAAACAGCAAATCAATTACGACGCACCTGTCTGTCTCTGGCTAATTCAAGTACTGGCCGAAAAATACAAAAAAAATATATACACAACAAATTAGTACAAAGGACCTCCCAAGCGCTTGGGCGATGATTAAAGGATCCAT
>JAFDFT010000597.1 GCA_019309685.1 Deltaproteobacteria bacterium | reverse complement strand
GAACTCGCCGTTACCGGACTTAGAAACATTATAGCTGAAAAGGGGGAAGATATTTCCGCCTCCTGGCTTGGAAAATACAAAACAGGGTTTCAAATCGCAGCTATTATACCATTGATATTTCATTATCAATATTTTGGAATTAATCTTCACGCTATTGGGTATGTCTTTTTGATAGGCGCTCTGGTATTTACAATCTGGTCAGGAGTCGACTATTTTGTAAGATTCAGAAGACTTCTTGAACTATAAGATTTCTTATTGACAAAAATTATTAAAGATTTTAAATAAAAACGCTTGAGCGGGAATAACTCAGTGGTAGAGTGCGACCTTGCCAAGGTCGAAGTCGCGGGTTCAAATCCCGTTTCCCGCTCCATTTTTTTGAAGTCTTTGGAAAATGCTAATTGCAAAAATTTCACCTTGGCGGCATAGCCAAGTGGTAAGGCAGCGGTCTGCAAAACCGCTATTCACCAGTTCGAATCTGGTTGCCGCCTCCAATTAAGAAATAAAAGAGACCTTCGAAAACTACCGTTTCGAAGTCTGCGCTTATCTGCAAAGGTCTCTAAAAGAATTGGCGTTAGCGCGCCATTATAAACAAGGTTATGTCAGGCAAAGCCATCCCGACCTTTTATCGGGATGGCTTTTGTATTTTTGACGGTTTCGTAAAAAGCCTCCCGCTTCAGTTCAGCGGGACGTTGTGCTGCATTTCATAATCATTCAACGTACTATAAGTACGCCTCATGATTATCCAGCTTTAGCGGGACACGCCTTTTTATCCCGCTGCTTTTCAGCGGGGGAATTTGAACTTTTTACGAAACCGTCTAAATCGGACTTTTTAATATTTTGTTATTTTTGGACTTTGGAAATTAAGGGGGCATCGCTGTGTTCACCAAAGTATCTGTTTTGTGCGTTTATTTTCTAATTGTTCTTGTCATCGGTTTTATTGCTCGCACCCGATGGAAATCATCTCCTGAAACCTACTTTCTGGCGGATAGGAAGCTGGGTACCATGATTTTGCTGGGAACCATGGTTGCAACCAATTTTTCCGCTTTCACAGTTTTTGGCACTTCCGGTGCAGGCTATCGGGACGGCTATGCAATTTTCCCTATCATGGGTTTTGGTACGGGATTTATGGCTCTGACCTTTTGGATTATAGGACGCAAAATATGGCAGGTCGGCCGGAAACATGGGCTGGTCACCCCGCCTGAGCTGGTTAAAGAATTGTATCAAAGCAATTTTTTATCCTTTTTATTCGCCCTGGTCATGATCGTTTTTACCATTCCATATCTGGCGCTTCAGCCCATGGCAGCCGGCTATGCACTGGAAGAGCTTTTAGGTCTTCCCTATTTTTATGGCTGTATCCTCGTAACAGGTATCATTCTGCTGTATACCCTGCGCGGTGGACTGCGGGCCGTGGCATGGACGGATTTGTTTCAAGGCATGGTCCTGTTTATTCTGCTAATTGCTTCACTGGTTATCGTTGCAATGCATCACGGAGGATTTATTGAGGCAAATCAGAAAGTTCTGACGTCTAATCCCGAACTTTTTTCACGGCCTGGCGGGCTTGGAAAATATACACTGGGAATCTGGTTTAGTTTCATGGTGCTTTGGTTCCTCTGTGATCCCATGTTTCCACAACTGTTTCAGCGATTTTATTCGGCCAAAAACGATCGCAGTATATCTCGCATCATGATTTTTTATCCGCTGGTTTGCACCGTTGTCTTTTTTATGCCGATTGCCATCGGAGTCTTGGGACATTTATCTTTTCCCGATCTGGTAGGCAAACAGGCCGACCGCATTTTACCAATGGTACTGACTTCGATCTCAGGTGATTTTATGGCCGCACTGGTCATGGCAGCCGGGCTGGCAGCCCTCATGTCAACCATGGATTCACAGTTGTTGACGTTAAGTTCCATTTTTACAAGGGACATTGCTCCTTTGTTTAAGAAAGCAAGAAAAGAAACCAGCGTCGCCGGTCGAGTTTTCGTTCTCTTACTTAGTCTGGCCGGTCTCGCACTGGCCTATAGTCCCCCGGCCACGATTCTTCAGATTGCCACCCAAACCTTCACCGGTCTGGCGGTTTTGTTCCCCACGGTGATATTCGGACTCTATTTTAAAAAAGTTTTCTCCCTTGCGGCCATTCTTTCAATTGTCTGCGGAGAAATAGTCCTGATGTGCTTTTATTTCAAACTGTTTACGACAAATACTTTTCTGCCG
>JAFDFT010000596.1 GCA_019309685.1 Deltaproteobacteria bacterium | reverse complement strand
GGCCCTTCCCTTCCTCCGGATCCTCCAGTAGTAAGGGTTATGGCTGAAGCGATTGTTTTTATAATTGGCACTCTGCTTCGAATATATCCACCCTTATTATGGTATGCGTCAATGGCCGCATCTGTTCCATGCCCTTCCGCTTCCGGTGCGAGTGTATAGACCAGAAAACCGCTTATTAATCCGCCCAGTGCGGGAAGAATCAAAAGAATCCATCGGTTAAACGGGGTGTTTGTGGGCGGAATTAAATGATGTTCGCCCGCAGGTGAAGGCGGCCTGTATCCTGCCATAAAATCAAGAAAATAATGAATGCCCAGTTGACACAAATAATGAAAAGCGATTGAACCTAATCCCGCAATAATACCGATTAATATAAAGTAAAAGAACCATTTCCCCGCGTAAGCAATATCAACGGAACGCCCTTTTTCAATATATCCGAGTATGTTTTTTTTAATATTAAATGATAGTGACATAGTTGAATATGTACAAAACTAATAAATTTCTACCAAAACCCTTCTTCTATATTTATCCCATTAGCGATCTCTTATTGTAACGGGACGGTTTCTATTAAATATTTAAAGACAAAATTACAAGAACAAATCATACATTTGATGTATTTCATCGTATTTGTATCCATATTTTTTATTGAAGCGGTTGTTTGCAAATGGTATAGGGCGGGTTGTTTTATGACCGAAACTTAAACAAATGGGCAAGGAAGGTACAATATGACTGAATTTAAAAATCTGAATTCCGATGAACTGGAAGATCTTAAAAATGAGCTTATAAAACGGTATGACGAATTCAAAACCCTAGGAATACAATTGGATATGACCAGAGGAAAGCCGTGTCCTAAACAACTGGATCTTTCCCTGGACATGCTAAAATGCGCTAACGAAAAACACTTTCTTGCTCAAGATGGAACAGACTGCCGAAATTATGGCGGACTCGATGGGATTCCTGAAGCAAAAGACCTTTTTTCATCTTTTTTGGGGGTAACTCCTTCTGAAATTATTGTGGGAGGAAATGCAAGCCTGAATATGATGAACGATACATTCGTAACCGCCATGCTCCATGGCATTGACAGCGAGAATCCACCATGGATAAAACTGCCTCAAATTAAATTCATCTGCCCAAGCCCTGGATATGACAGGCATTTTTCTATTTGTGAACATTTAAATATTGAGATGATTCCAATTGGGATGGATGAACACGGCCCAGATATGGACACTGTTGAACAATTGGTCAAACAGGACGAAAATATAAAGGGGATATGGTGTGTGCCCATGTACAGCAACCCGACTGGCGCTGTCTATTCCGATGAGGTTATCGAGCGTCTGGCTGGAATGGAAACAAAAGCAAAAGATTTCAGGATCTTCTGCGACAATGCGTACACAGTTCATCACCTTGCAGACAACCCTCCTGTGCAGAAGAACTTTCTTTCCGCTTGTAAAGAATCAGGCAATCCGGAGCGTGTATTTATTTTCGGTTCAACGTCAAAAGTGACCTTTGCCGGTGCAGGCGTTGGGATGATGGCCGGCAGTGAAAAGAACATGGCACTTATGAAAAAACACCTGGCATTTCAAAGTATTGGACCGGATAAGATAAACCAGCTCCGCCATGTACTCTTTTTTAAAGACATGGACGGAATCAACGCCCACATGAAAAAACATCGGGAAATAATAAAACCCAAATTCGACGCGGTCCAGGGTATTCTTGAAAAAGAAATCGGTGCGTTAAATATTGCGAAATGGAGCAACCCAAAAGGAGGGTATTTCATAAGTCTCGACACCCAGGAAGGATGCGCGAAAAAAATCGCTCAAATGGCATCAGAAGCCGGGCTGAAGTTGACGCCTGCCGGGGCAACGTATCCGTTAAAAAAGAACCCGGTAGATTGCAATATCCGGATTGCCCCTACATTTCCGCCGCTTGAAGATATTGAGCTGGCAATGGAGCTGCTTGCCATATGCATTCAGCTGGTTGCTATTGATAAAATTGGTTCTTCTTCCGGCTAGCGAAGCTTCGTCTAAAACCGACGCGTAGGAGGAGCAATTACCTCACTGCTTGAAATGAAGCGATTCTGGATACTTGATGCTGGTTAAAAAACGAGGATCTAAGTTCACCTGGAGCACTATCAGTTAGATGGTCCTTTATATAATAAAACAGAATTCCATACTCCATCGAGTATCCAGAGACCAGCATCCAGCAATAATTTCCGATTCT
>JAFDFT010000135.1 GCA_019309685.1 Deltaproteobacteria bacterium | reverse complement strand
GGCATCAAAGTATAATCGAACCGGCCGAACAAAAAGGTAGTCCAGGCGTTCCCTGGCATATTGCCAATTCGTTAAGAATTTATGAAGTCCAATAGGAAGAAATGAAAATGGCAGATGTGCAAGGAACGTAAAAACATTTTTAGATATGCCAAGATAAGTATTTTCAGTTATTCTGCCTGCTCGATGCCAGACAATAGCGCTTTCTATGGCCTTTGCCCGAAAAGCCTTTTTTTTTTTTTTTTGTCTTGAAAATAACTGCAGATAATGTTTTCGCTATGCTTCATGACCCCAGCTTTTTCGAATCAAACCGCCTAAAAAAGGTATAAACCCCAATATTAAAAAGAGCATTGTCTTTATGTTGCTTCGGCCAATCTTTTCACTACCCTTTTTGTCTAGAAGGCTTTTAATCTTCCAGCCAGTGACCGCGCTGCTTAGCATGGTAAACCAGAGTTTTTTACTGTAAAAAATACGGAAAAGGTTATGCGTAATATCGGGAACAGAATTTCGATAAATATCTTCAGATGCTTTCAGGTCATCGAGTATTCCCATCATATCTGTAAAATTACTTTTGTGTTTCTGAATAAACCGTTCAAGCGTTTGAATATTTCCTCTATCAAACTGAACAAAGCTTCCGCGAAAAAGCCCGGAGATGATGAGTTTGAAATCACCAGGGCTCATGGGTAAAAACGGCAGCAAAGTCAGACCGGCTCTAAAATCTACTGCCACCATTCCTTTAGCCGGGTTATCTCTAGATCCTGTACGTTTCAGGCAATTGGGCTGGCTTTTGCACGTTGACCATTCATACTGCCTGGCAAATTCATGAGCACCCATATCATGCATAAGCTTGACAAATTCATGCATAAACTCATATTTGGCGCGGTACTCCGGAGAACCAAGCCATCTTTTATTAACCTTTTTTCCTTTTCTCCAGAGCTTTAAAAAATCAAGACGGTCATCTACTTCCAGTCGCCAGGTACGGCCATCTATCCACTCACTAAGCTCTCCGACACTCCCCAACGCGGTATCTTCAAACAGTCCATAAATATCTACGACCGTTTTTTCTTCGCCGAAACGAATTTTGGCGGCACGCCGAATAAATTTCTGCCATAACGCGCCGGCACGGGCTGCTGCAGGATTTATTTGAATCTGAAAAGGTCCCTGAAAACCGATCCAATAAAGGATGTTTCGGAAGAATTTTGAAAATCCTGAAGGCGGGATAAGAATTTTCATGGCATATATCCCGCCCTCTTTAAGCTTTTTAACAGGTTTACCCTTTGATTTGATTTGGACAATTTTTACCTTGTAAACTTGACCGGCAAATCCGCCGCCCACAAATTTTTCTATTTTCAGTTTAACCTGAGACGTATTTATACTTGTCACATCCTTAACCTGAAAGATCAGCCGATCACCTGCATCATATCTGGAAACCCGCATAGGTCTGTGGATTGATAATCGCTGAAACCTACTTTTAAGCTGTCTGCAGATTTTGGCGGAGTACTCCTGGGTCATTTATTTCTCCGAGGGTCTTCAGGCATTAATACCTGAATCTTGCATGAAAATTGATGAGAATCTTTTTCTGTGAATCATACGAATAGCTCCAGTAATATTTTGATCATGAAGAATTTTACCTATATAGTAAAAGGCGTATTCACTATTTTTCTCATCAATTTTCACCCGATGGGCGACCGGAGACTTCCATATGCAGCGTTACTAAGGGTTCGCAATAGTTCACTATAGCTTCACCCTTAGATGCCTTGCATATGAAACCCTCCAATTCGTGTAGAATTCAGGTAATAGGTTTTTGATGTTTCTTTAACAAAAAAAATAACGGTCTGAATTAACGTTATATTTTATTGATGCAAGGATGTAGCGAGTATAGAGAGAAGGCGTAATTGTGTCAAGAAAGATGCGGTTTCTTTTATAGCTATTTTAATGTATAGTGGCCAAAAAAATACCAAAAGTTGTAGGGAGAACGAATGAATCCAGAAATTTTTAGAGAATACGATATCAGGGGAATCGCGGGAAAAGATATGACAGATGAGGATGTGGTTTTAATCGGAAAAAGCGTGGGGACATATCTTCAAAAATATGGGTGTTCCAAATTGACTGTTGGATGCGATTGCAGGTTAACGTCTGATACCTATTCGGAGAAAATTATCGAGGGGCTGCTTTCAACCGGATGTGATGTTATTAACATCGGTGTGTGCAGTACACCTGTTTTCTACTTTTCCATCAAACACCTGGAAAAAGAGGGCGGCGTTATGATTACTGCCAGTCACAATCCACCCGAATATAATGGTTTTAAGATATGTATGCGTCTTGATTCTGTGCATGGAGAAGGGATTCAAAAAATTCTTGCCATTATCAAAGGGGAAAATTTTGTCCAGGGAAAAGGAAAACTCTCTACGCACGATGTTGTGCCTTCCTATATAGAATATATTGAAAAAAATATTAAGATATCCAAACCGCTAAAGGTAGGCATTGACGCGGGCAATGGGACAGCGGGTGTTATCGCGGTTCCCATATTGAAAAATCTTAACTGTGAAGTGCATGACCTTTACTGTGATATGGACGGAACCTTTCCAAATCATGAGGCAGACCCCACGGTTGCGGACAACATGAAGGACCTCATATCCCTTGTAAAAGAAAAGAAGCTGGACCTTGGTATCGGATATGATGGCGATGGGGATCGTATTGGTGTGGTGGATGAAAAAGGAAACCTGGTATATGGGGATAAACTTATGATCATTTTTGCCAGAGAAATTTTGTCCAGAAAACCCGGCGCCACGATTATCTCAGAAGTAAAATGTTCAAAAACACTATACGATGATATTGAAAAGCACGGCGGACGAGCGATCATGTGGAAAGCTGGGCACTCATTGATAAAGAAGAAAATGAAAGATGAAAAAGCGGAACTGGCTGGTGAGATGAGTGGACACATCTTTTTTTCGGATAGATACTTTGGCTATGATGACGCGATTTACGCTTCCTGCAGGCTGCTTGAGATTCTTTCAAACACCGGTAAAAGTGTTTCTGAGCTTTTGGCAGATGTGCCCATCACCTTTTCCACGCCGGAGATAAGGGTGGACTGCCTGGATAATATAAAATTTACGGTCGTTAAAAAGGTAACGGAGTTTTTCCGTAAAGAATACAATATTGTCGATATTGATGGGGTTCGCGTGCTGTTTGATGACGGATGGGGACTTGTGCGGGCGTCAAATACCCAACCCGCGTTGGTGCTTAGATTTGAAGCCATGTCTGAAAACCGACTCGAGGAAATCAGAGAGCTTGTTGAATCAACACTTAAAGGCGTGATGGCTGCTTAAAAAAGCATAAAAAGTGTAATAGAAAAGCCAAAAGCCCAATTTCTGTGTTTCGCTTCACCCCTCGTCATTGCGGTGTACTCTAAGTACACCTCATTCCTCGGGGTTCGCGACGCCTTGAACTTGAACTTTTGGCTTTCCTATCATAGTTTCGATTTATATAATCAAGTATGAAAAATAGAAAAGGCCTCCATCAATCATAATAGAGGCCTTTTTAATTAGTATCTTCGCAACAGGCTAATGACCGCCTGCACCAAGAATGCCGCTGGCAGCTACAGAAAGTACGATGACTTCAAGAATTGCTATGATGACAAAAATTGTATCTTTACTTCTAAGCAGAGATGGAATAATACCAATGTAGCACACAATTGTTACGCCTGCTAAAACAGCAATGCCGATAAAGTTTAAAAAATCCCCGTATTGAAGCATGCCAACCCAGGCCCAGCCCGGTTTAATATTTGCGTTATGGAGATAATCGCCAACATTTGTTGTCCACAAGCTGGAAACCTGATCCAGCGGAATATACGGCTTCATGATGCCAAACGCGTAAATAGCAAACGTAATAAACAATATGATTAAGCCGATGAGCATGCCCTTGGCCAGGATATTCGCATAAAGCACCTGCTCGGGTGTTGCTTCTATTGAGGCATTTTGATTATCGCTCATTTGGTCCTCCTTATTTATAAATTTAAAATCCGAGTCCTAGTCCTTTGGAAAGTGCCTTCAAACCAGCAAACGCGAGAATGCCAATAACAATCCACCTTACCGCGGCCGGTTTGACAACTTTAAGAATACGTACTCCCACAAAAGAACCCAGCATAATGCCCACAAGCGACGGGACTACCATCATTGGTATCACGCATCCCTTGTTCATGTATATCCAGGCAGCAGATGTGTCCGTAATGGATAACAAAAATTTACTCGTGGCAACACTAATTTTTAAAGGTGCGCCCATAAGCAGATTAAGCACAGGAACATTGGCCCATCCCGCTCCCAGGCCAAACATGCCGGCCATAAAGCCGATAATAACAAACAAACATAAACCAAGCGGTGTTCGATGGACTTTCCAGTTGATGGTTTCTCCAGTGCTTTCCTCTCTATAAACACCGTAGATCTTTAGTATAGATGAAAGTTTATCCGCTTTGGGGACTTCCGGTAGCACTGACTTTTTGGCTGTAAGCATCAAAATGCATATTCCGAGAATTGTACCTCCCAGGCAGATCTGTACGACATTGGTGGGTAATGCGAGACCGATCATGGCACCTGCAATCGCGCACGTTGAAGCGATAAGTGCTACTGGAATAGCTAATCTTATACTTGCCAGGTTTGCCTTGAGTAATCCAGGGCCGGCGGCCAGTGCTCCGGAAAGCGCTACCAGCAGACCTGTACCCCTGACGAAATCCAAATGAAACGGGAAAAAGCCGCTGATAATGGGAACAAAAAGAACCCCCCCTCCCACTCCGGCAAGAACCGCTACGATTCCCATAATAAAAGTGACCACTAAAAGAATAAGCGGCCAAAACCACCAAACGTGATCCCCAGGCATTGCGGATGTATCTGCTGCTGAACCCGCTAAAACTGGGGATACAATGAACATGGTTGAAATCACTAAAAATAAAATGAAACCAACCAGTTTATGGTTCCTTCTCATGTTTTTTTCCTCCTTATATTTTTTCCTCTATCTTTATTTTTTTGTTACAAAGTTCTATTAACAAATATGAACTAAATAGTATAAACAAATCATACTTTTACAGGATAAAAATTTAAAGCAAGCTATCTAAACTCGCCCTTATTGTCAATTGAAAAAAGGAACGAGAGCTATATAAAAAGTCATATGGTCAGACAGCCTGGACCGATTCGTTTAAAGATTATTTAAATACTTGATTATAAGAGTTAAATTCGGGTTTCAAAACCAAAGGCCACCAACGCCGACTTGCCTCTTGTATAAGTAAAATTGCAGTGGTATGAAATTAAGTTTAATGATTGGATGAATCGCATGGTAAAACTGGATAAAAAAATATTTGGTACGCTTTTCCTTTCTATGTTTGCCGCAATTACAGGCGTGGGAATCGTTGTTCCCCTGCTGCCTGTTTATGCGCATGACCTGGGTGCCAGCGGAGTTTACATTGGGCTAATATTCGGCTCCTTTTCTATTTCCCGAACTGTTTTTCTTCCCTATTTTGGAAGGCTTTCTGATAAAAAAGGGCGCAAGCCTTTTATCATCGCAGGGCTTTTTGCGTACGCGCTGGTATCTGTGGCCTTTATTTTTTCCGAAACCGTTGAGTCGTTAATATTTATACGGTTTTTGCAGGGCATTGGCTCTGCTATGGTTATGCCAGTTGTTCAGGCGTATATTGGGGAAATAACACCTCCCGGACGAGAAGGTTTTACTATGGGAATGTTTAATATGTCCCTGTTTTTTGGTTTAAGCATCGGTCCTCTGATGGGTGGGGTGATCAATGACATAATGGGGCTTAAGCCAACCTTTATGTTTATGGGCATTCTTTCCCTTATTAGTTTTTTTCTGAGTTTGATTTTTCTTCCGCCAACAAAAACCGAAAAACATATCAGCCGCGATCGGGAACTGGTCTCATGGAGAAGCCTTTTAAAAGATAAGGAACTTGCGGGCCTTTTTCTATTTCGCTTCGCGCATACTGCATGCATCGGAATTATCTGGGGATTTATGCCGGTGTTTGCCGATTCCGAGTTTTCGATTTCCAGTTCACTTATTGGGCTCCTGGTCATGCTGATGGTTGCCATCAGCGGTGCTTTGCATGTCCCCATGGGAATGCTGGCTGACAAGATGAACAAAAGAAGACTGGTGTTTATCGGCGGTTTAATTACCTGTTTTACCGTTTATTTCTTTGCCTGGGAAACAAGTGTACGGGGCCTGTTATTGAACTGTATTGTTTTTGGTATTGGCGGAGGTATTTCCATGCCGGCATTGATGGCTTTAGCTGTTTTAAAAGGGAATAAAACGGGTGTCATGGGATCTGTCATGGCGTTTCTAACCATGGCGCACAGCACAGGAATGCTGGTAGGCTCTTTGCTGGCTGGGATAATTATGGATTACTTTGAACTTCGTAAGGCTTTCCCTTTTGGCGCGGCAATAATGCTGTTTGGTCTCGCGTCTTTTATGCTTCTTGTAAAGCATAGAGACGAAAAGGAAAATACTTTGAAGAACTAGATGCAGCTTGATATAATAGATCAGTTAATGCAGATTACTTCTGATGTCAATTTGCACATGTTTCAATTTAAAAGCATAA
>JAFDFT010000595.1 GCA_019309685.1 Deltaproteobacteria bacterium | reverse complement strand
CTGCTGTTTCAGGAGCGGGCTTTGTTGAACGTAAACAAACGCTTCATCTGTCTGTGTTTAAAAAAGACGAAAACGGCAATGGCGACAGGGCCCGATATCAGCGTTATTCTACAAGGAGATCCCGCTGGCTTTAATCCATAAAAAAGGCTGAACGTGAACGGCCGGAAGGAGCATGATGCGTGGAGACCAACTGTCAAGACAATGGCTGATCCTCAGGAGGATCGAATCCAGTAAAAGGGGGCTTACGGCAGCTGAAATCGCCGACCTGCTGAAGATATCGCTCAGGACCGCGTACCGGGACCTGGATGATCTTCAGCATGCCGGGTTTCCCCTTTACGCGGAACAAGGCGAAAACGGCCAGCGATGGAAATTCGTAGATACATATCGATTTAAAGTACCCCATCCGTTTAGCTTTACAGAGATCATGGCGTTGCACCTGAGCCGGGACTTTTTTAAAATATTTAGAGGCACAATTTTTTATGATTCCCTTGCGTCCCTGTTTAAAAAGGTCCAGGCCAGCCTGCCGGCTGAGACAATGATCTACCTGGATCATGTCCGATCTGTTTTTCACGTGGGAATAAAGCCCTACAAAAAATATGAACGATTCAGAGAGATCATCAACCAGGTCTACCAGGCAGCCGTGGACCGCTGCTCTATTGAAATCATGTACAAACCTTTGAGGAGTCAAAAAGAGACAGTCCGCAAAATTAATCCTTACAAAATCTCGTTTTCTGAAGGCACGATTTACGTCATCGGCTACTGTCATCTGCGAAACGATGTCAGAACCTTTGTGCTGGATAGAATTAAACTGCTCAGTACCACACAGGAGACTTTTGAACTGCCGGATGATCTTGATCTGGACGCTTACACAAAAGATAGTTTCCGGGTTATGAACGACGAGCTTTTCGAAGTAAAAATTATGATCTCACCTGACTGGTCCAGATACGTAGGAGAGAAAATATGGCATGAAAGCCAGACGCTCAAAAAACTGCCGGGCGGCTCTTTGGAAATTACGTTTAAAGTCGCCGGGCTCGATGAAATTAAACAATGGGTGATGGGATTCGGGCCGGAAGCAATTGTGCTGGCTCCTGATAAGCTCAAAGAAATGGTCGTAAGCGGGCTTAAAAAGTCCCTTGCCCAATATAAAGATACCGGTTCCGTTTACCGGCATCCACCTGAAAAAAGGGACGCCCGTTAAAGGTAAAATTTGAACATCAAGCTTATTTGAGGATGAGAATCATGTATCGTATGAAACCATTCATCGTGTGCATGGCAGTCATTTTTTTAATAGCCTGCGCCGGACAACAGGTAAGAAACAACTCACAGCCAATAGACCCGGGCAAAGAAACCACAGATGAAAATATAGCGGAACAATGGGAGTCCGAGGAACAGCAAAGTAGAATGTTCAGTGACAGGAGTCTTCATATTATATCGGAGGTCCTTATTGCCGCGCTGGTTGTTACGGAGATATGTCTTTTCTGGTATTTGGTGGACAAACATTATGATTCAAAAGACCCTTTCCTTTGGATAGGCCCAATTTGGCCCTTATGGTACTAAAGCAGAATTTTACAGATCTCAGAATATGACTAGCTTATATAAAGATAATACATTTGAATGCAAACGAATAAACAAATCTTATGACGACGCGGAACGGATAGCCTTTTTCTATCCGCTCATAGGCGCGCTCATCATGCCTCTTTTGATCGGGCTTTTCTTTCCCTCAATACTGGGTTTTATCAAAGGAATGATATTACTTGTAATATGTCTCATTCCATCCATTGCGATTACATCATTTGTTTATGGCCGGGTATCCGGAAAAACCCTGAGAGAACAAATTTCAAACCGTTTCAGCATCATCCCTGCTGGCCTGATTTATTCAAATGATCTTAAAATGGCCTCCATGCCGTGGGTGACAATAACATTAATTATCTTAAATAGCAGTATTTTCTTCATGGTCTCCCCACGTGATATGGGCCCTTTTGTATTCCCGCCGGTTGGGAATCATACATCATTGGACTTCATGATTTCCATTATTACCAGTGCGTTTTTGCATGGATCCTTCTGGCATCTTTTGGGAAACATGGTTTTTTTGTGGACATTTGCCAGTGCTCTGGAGCCAAGAATCGGTACTCGCCGGTTTATTACTGCATATTTTTTATCAATGATCGCTTCATCGCTTGTTCCTATTACACTCTTAGCTTTACAAGACTCAAGCAC
>JAFDFT010000594.1 GCA_019309685.1 Deltaproteobacteria bacterium | reverse complement strand
AGACAGATAAAGGCGGGGTTGAGGCTGAAATAAGAATATCCATGATTCCGGTTGCCTTTGGAGAGAAGGTGGTTATGCGAATCATGGATCCGGATATTCTTTTCCAGGATCTGGAAAAACTCGGTTATACAGGTAGTGATTTAGCCCGCTACAACGACTTTGTCAGCATGCCGCACGGTATAGTGCTGGTTTGCGGCCCCACTGGAAGCGGCAAATCAACCACTCTTTATTCGACCTTAAGGGGTCTTTCCACACCTGAAATAAATATCACAACCGTTGAAGATCCCATAGAAATGGTGAATGAAGAATTCAATCAGATTGCTGTTCAACAAGCTGTGGGGATTAAGTTTTCGACAATTCTTAGAAATATTTTGCGGCAGGACCCGGATATTATTATGATCGGTGAAATGAGAGATCTTGAGACAGCTGAAAACGCTGTGCAAGCCGCGATGACCGGTCACCTGGTCTTGTCCACACTTCATACGAATGACGCACCGTCTTCCATTGTCAGGCTTCTTGATCTTGGAGTTCCCCATTTTTTAATTCAAGCCACCTTGATCGGCGTGATGAGCCAGCGTCTGGTTCGCACGATATGTAAAAACTGCGTGGAATCATTTACCATGGAAGCTTCTGAACTGCGAAATCTGGGAATTGAAACCGGGGATATGGGACTTGTTGAGCTAAAAAGGGGAAAAGGCTGTATTCAATGCAGGGGCACAGGATATCGAGGGCGGTCCGGGATATTCGAAGTCCTTCCGTTTACTGAGTCCATTAAACGAATGGTTAATCCGGAGACAGATGTTGAAGCATTACGGACAAAGGCCACAGAAGAGGGAATGGTAACATTACGGGAGAATGCAGTGCTTAAACTATTAGAAGGGAAGACAACGTATCAGGAAGTGGTTAGGGTTACTTGGGGGCATTACTAAAACCCTCAAAAAAGCTGTGCAAAATGCCGCTTTTTGTCCAATTTCTGTGTCAAACTCAAATTTTAATCCTCGAAATACTTGGAGTATTCCTGCAGATTAAAATTCTCGTTTTCCTTGAACTTGAACAAAAATCAGCATTTTGCAAATGAAACTCAGAAACATATTCAATCGCTGCTACTCATGGGTGTGGGCCATGCCGTGGTACGAACCCCTGTGAAGCAGCATATTATGTAATTATATTCTTTCTTCTAAATTGGTTTCTTAGGTCTTTTTTTGCAATACTCACAAAATGGGTCAAAACATTTAGTTTCTATCCAGATATTACAGTGAGCACAGAAATACGCATCATAATCATCATGATATATTCTTAGGTTTCCACATTCCTTGCATTTTTCTTCATCGATTTTACCAGGAACTACTTTATCATTGATATGGACCGTATCCTTTTCTCTATCTTCATATATCTTCATTTTGTATTTCGTCACATAATTTAAGCATATCAATAAGTAGGTAAATACCTAAATCCTTGATAAAATAGATGTGAAATCCTTAGACTATTTGGCCCAGAAAAATCAAAACTAATCCACTTTATCGATTTTCTTTTTTAGGCTGTCCATTTTATCTTCAATTTCATCAGCAACTTTTTCGGTATGTTCCACAATGTCTTTTTTTTGGATGCCCGTGACGGTTTCAGTCTGCATATCTTTAATTACGAGTATCCCAATGATAAGTAGTACGATAGCCATAATAATGAAAAATGCGCCTCTCATTAAATTTTCTCCTTTAAAATATTTTTAGTAAAAATGCCTCAAAAATGAAATTTTAAGAAAAATGAAAGCCGGTGTCAAATAGAATGACGGATTCCTGAATTTTACAATATCATTTCATTATAGTTGCGTTCTTAAATTCGCTTACCTTATCCGCAAGAATGGTTGCGATATCTGGACTGTCAAGATTGTCTTCGATCAATCTTTCAAAGGCACTTCCAATGACAACACCGTCTGCAATCGTCGAGATGGCAGCTACATCGTCCGGGGATGAAATGCCAAATCCAACGCATATGGGAAGCTTGCTGACATTACGAAGTGATTCCACGTACGAGCCAATGTTATCCGTGTCCAACCCGTCACTGCCGGTTACCCCTGTTTTTGAGACCAGATACAGAAAGCCCGATGCCGTAGCCGCTATTTTCGCCATTCGTTCTTTTGGTGTGGTTGGCGCAACAAGGCGTATCAGGGGAAGATTATTATCCGGCCACTGGGATGTCACGCCATCTGCACCTGCTTTCGTAGCTGCTTTATAAAAGGATGGTATGCCAAAGGCGTGTATGGGATTGTAATACCCAAACAGAATAATCGGAATATCAGATTTCTGTCGGATGGTATATGTCATTTCAAGTACATCCTTTAGTTTGATTCCTTTATCAAGCGCGCGCGCGGATGATCGTTGAATGACAGGTCCATCCGCTGTTGGGTCTGAAAATGGGGTCCCAAGCTCCAATATATTGAGTCCTGCATCACACATTTTCAAGATGATTTCCAATGATTCCGGGATACCGGGATCGCCCGCAGTCACAAAGCCCACAAGCGCTTTTTCATTTTTTTGTTTGAGATCTGTAAAGATTTTATCTAAACGATTCATTGTTTTACACTCCACCATTCAGGTTTGAAAAAATAATACCAAGGTCTTTATCTCCTCTTCCGGATAAATTTACTACAATCTTATAATCATCAGAATGTTTTTTCGCTTCCTCCATGGCCTGGGCCACAGCATGAGCGCTTTCCAAAGCAGGAATAATACCTTCCAATTTGCACAGTATTTTTAATGCATGAAGCGCTTGATCGTCTCGTATGGATACATAACTGGCTCTTTTACTATCTTTTAAAAGCGCATGTTCAGGGCCCACTCCGGGATAGTCCAGGCCGGCTGAAATGGAATGGGCTTCTTCTATCTGACCATCATCTGTTTGAAGGATATACGATTTCGATCCGTGAAGGACTCCAATGGAACCAGCGCATAGAGTTGCCGCGTGTTTGCCTGACGCAATGCTTTCTCCTGCAGCTTCAATCCCAATCATTTCAACAGGGTCATCCATAAAGGGGTAAAAGAGCCCCATGGCATTGCTGCCGCCGCCCACGCAGGCAATCAGCATATCTGGAAGGCAGCCTGATTTTTTTTGCATTTGCTCTTTTGTTTCAATGCCGATAATTTTCTGAAAGTCCCTGACCATGACAGGATAGGGGTGGGGGCCTGCTACGGAACCTATCACGTAAAATGTGTCTCTGACTGCGCCTACCCAGTAGCGCATGGCCTCGTTCATGGCGTCTTTCAGGGTACCTGTGCCTGAATCAACAGGGATGACTTCAGTGCCCAGAAGCTTCATTCTCTGAACATTCGGCGCCTGTCTTCTAATATCTTCTGTGCCCATAAATATCCGGCAATCCATTCCAAAAAGCGCCGCTGTGGTAGCGGTTGCCACACCGTGCTGACCTGCTCCGGTTTCTGCAATGATTTTATTTTTTCCCATCCATTTCGCAAGGAGGATCTGCCCGAGCGTATTGTTAATTTTGTGGGCGCCTGTGTGTGTTAAATCTTCTCTTTTTAAATAGATGGTTGCGCCGCTTAGATGTTCACTTAATCTTTTCGCGTGAAACAGCGGTGTGGGCCGGCCGGCAAAATCGCGTAGTAACATATCTAATTCATCCTGGAATTCAGATTTCGGCGTGAATTCAAAATATGCGGCTTCCAGTTCTAAAATTGCAGGCATAAGGGTTTCAGCCACATATCTGCCGCCATAAATACCAAAATGCCCTTTGGTGTCAGGATAGGCTTTACTATTATACATTAAAAATTCTCCTTAATTTATAGTCTTTGCTTTTTTTATGTGAGTTAGAAGTTGACACTTTAGAAATAAACGATTTTACTTTAGCAATATCCTTTCGGCCCGGGACCGACTCTACGCCAGAGCTTATATCAACCGCGTCCGGTGAACATTCATGTATCGCCTGGCAGATATTATCTTCTGAAATCCCCCCTGCAAGAATTAACGGATATGACTTGCCAAGCTCACTGGCCTTTCCCCATTCCCATGAAAGCGCGTTACCGCCTGGGAGTTTTCCTTCCCCGCATTCAACCAGATACGCGGATGCATGATACCGCG